>JAZNAJ010000266.1:0-6204 GCA_045586445.1 Clostridia bacterium
GGGTTATTCTCCCATTCTGGTGAAGAAACCGGAGAAAATGATCATCACCCAGCAGGAGTACCACACCACCACCTGGGAAATGATCCTGCCTATGAATGACGATATGATCCTGCACGTGGCACCTGCCTCTGCCGGTACACCTGTCACCGAGCAGGCCAAGGCCTTCCTGGTTCCCAAGCACACCCTGGTGAAGATGAATGCCGCTATCTGGCATCTGGCACCCCTGCCTGCCAACGTAGAGCAGCTGGCTGCCATGATCATCCTGCCCGAGTGTACCTATGCCCTGGACTGCACCGTGGTGGATCTGCCGGAAGAGCAGCAGTTTGAGATCGTGCTATGACGGAGCGGGAAAAATGTGACGCCGGGCTCATGTATGACACCACCTTCATAAAGAAGACCTACGGTGAAACACTGGAGGCAGTTGAAGAATATATAGATTCATATAAGAATATGACAATCGCAAGGCTACCCGAAATCTATCCGGCAGGTGATGAGGTCATTACAATTTACGAGTCTACCGGTAAACTTGTTGAACCGGGGAAGTTGCCCATTACACAGGGCGTTATTGTATTCAATGTTGAAACAATGCTGAATACATATTATGCAATTAAAGAGAATATACCGGTTAGTTACAAATATCTTACAGTAGCCGGTGAAGTAAAAAACCCGTGCACCGTGCGGGTGCCTTTAGGCATTACCTTCCGTGATGTCGTTAAATTGGCAGGGGGAGAAACCTTGGAGGACTGCGAATATTTAAGCGGTGGTGCAATGACAGGAAACCTTGCAAAGAAAAATGCTGTGGTCACCAAAACAACAAATGCAATTTTGGTGCTGCCTAAGGACCATCCTGTTATTATGAAGAAGAAAACAAATTCAAAAATTAATATATACAGAGCAATGAGTGCATGCTGCCAATGCAGAATGTGTACAGACCTTTGCTCACGAAACCTGCTTGGACATCCGATTGAGCCACATCTGGTTATGCGGGCAGTGTCAAAAGGTATGACATCGGACATAAAAGCCATAATCAATACGGCGTATTGTTCCCAATGTAAGTTATGTGAAATGTATGCGTGTCAGCAAGGCCTGTCACCGGGAACAATGATTGGCGAAATAAGAGGCAGAATCCGTGCTGAGGGAGTTGAGCTTCCCAAGACACCTGAGCTTAAAGGTGTGGATGAACAACGAAAATACAAGGTCGTTCCAATGGAACGATTGATAGCAAGACTTGGAGTTAAAGCATATGATGTGGAGGCGCCTCTCACCGATGCGAACATACAAAATACCGAGTTTAAAATCGCTCTTTCGCAGCATATCGGTCAGCCGGCAAAACCTGTTGTCAAAAAGGGCGATGCGGTAGCAAAACTCCAAAAGCTGGCAAGCTGCGAGGGACTTGGGGCAGATATACACAGCCCGATTGACGGAAAAGTTAAAGAGATAACCGAAAAGTTTATTATATTAACGACAAACAAGAAGGAGGAAATCTAAAATGGGAAAATCATTGGCAATGGCTGAGTTTACTACGGTTTCCACCGGTATCCGTGCTGCAGATATGATGATAAAGACCGCAGAGGTCAAGGTGATTGAAGCAGAGGTTGTTTGTCCCGGCAAGTATATAGTCCTGATTGAGGGCGAACTTAGTGCAGTCCGTGCGTCGGTAGATGCGGTTAAGACGGCATTTGCAGATAAGCTGATTGACAGTTTTGTTCTGGGCAATCCTCACGAATCAATTTTCCCTGCCATTTATGGCAGCAGTGAGGTTGAAGACAAGCGTGCCCTTGGTGTTTTGGAAACATATTCAGCAGCATCTATAATTTTGGCGGCTGATTTTGCTGCAAAAACTTCACTGGTTAATCTGATAGAGCTTCGCATAGCAAGAGGTATGTGCGGAAAATCGTATATGCTTATTACCGGCGAGGTTGCCGCGGTTGAGGCTGCGATAGAAAAGGCAAAAGCAGAAGTCAAAGACGGAGCAATGTTCCTTGACAGTTCTGTAATTGCAAATCCTGACGAAAAATTGTGGGAAACCATAATATAGCTGAGTTATAAAACAGAGAGGTATGGTGTGAAAAATGGTTGATGAAAAATACATAAGCCGTATAGTTGAAAATGTAATAAAAAATATTGAAGTTACACCCGACAAAAATCTTAAGGGCGTATTCGACACAATGGAAGAAGCTCTTGAAGCGGTGTCAAAGGCCTATATTCAATACAAGAATTATACTGTTGAACAAAGAGAAAAAATGATTGCTGAAATCCGTCGCCTGACCTTGGAAGAAGCCGAAGAAATGGCAAAACTGGGCGTTCAGGAAACCGGAATGGGCAGAGTTGCTGATAAAATTATCAAGCATCAGCTTGTTGCCAACAGGACACCCGGTACCGAAGACCTTCAGCCTTCGGTAAAGACTGGTGATTGCGGGCTTACCTTGATTGAAATGGCCCCATTTGGTGTTATAGGAAGTATCACACCTTCCACCAACCCAAGTGAAACAGTAATTTGCAATTCAATAGGTATGATTGCAGGCGGAAATGCGGTTGTGTTTAACCCGCATCCAAACGCAAAAAAAATTGCAAACTATGCAGTTGACCTTGTAAACCGTGGTATCCTTGCAGCGGGTGGACCTGAAAACCTGGTTGTTTCGGTTAAAAACCCCACAATGGATACATCAAATATTATGGTTAAGTCGCCCCTTGTTCGTATGCTTGTAGCAACAGGTGGCCCCGGAGTTGTAAAGATGCTTCTGTCATCAGGCAAGAAAGCAATCGGTGCAGGTGCGGGCAACCCCCCTGTTATAGTTGATGACACAGCGGATATCAGCAAGGCGGCAGCGGATATTGTCAAGGGCGCAAGCTTTGACAACAACCTGCCATGTATTGCTGAAAAGGAATGCTTTGTGTTTAATTCGGTCGCAGATGAACTGATTTCGGCTATGCAGCAAAACGGTGCGTACCTTTTAAAGGGAGCAGATGTTGACAAACTTTTAAAGGTAGCTTTGATTGAAAAAGACGGAAAGTTTGGAATTAACAAAGATTGGGTAGGCAAAGACGCAGGCAAATTCCTTAAAGAACTTGGAATAAACGCAGACCCAAGACTGATTATTTGCGAAACAGACGAGATGCACCCATTTGTTCAAGTTGAAATGATGATGCCAATACTCCCCATCGTAAGAGTTTCCAACATAGAAGATGCAATAAAGATGGCAGTTAAGGCGGAACACGGCAACAGACACTCTGCACACATTCACTCAAAAAATGTTGACAGACTTACCGCCTTTGCAAGAGCGGTTGAAACAACTATCTTTGTTAAGAACGCACCATCTTATGCAGGCATCGGTGCAGGTGGTGAAGGCCATACAACCTTTACAATTGCGGGCCCCACAGGCGAGGGACTTACATCTGCAAGGTCATTTACCCGTCAAAGAAGATGCGTGATGGCAGATGGTTTGCATATAGTTTAATTACGACATACCGAAAGGGATTTTTAGATTATGAAAGCATTAGGATTGATCGAGGTTTATACCTTCTCAACAGCGGCTTGTGTAGCTGATATTTGTGCCAAGACTGCGGATGTAAAAGTTATTGCCTTTGACCGCAACAGACCCAAAGACCCATCTGCACCACCACTGGTTATGCAGGTAAAGATTGCGGGCAATGTTGCCGCAGTAAAGGCGGCAATCGCAGCAGGTAAAGCGTATGCCGAATCAAAAGGCAAATACATCGTATCCCATATAATTGCAAATCCGGGCGAAGGTGTTGAAAAAATGGCGTACCTTTTGGATTTCAACAAAGACAAATTCAATAAAAAATTACCTAAGAACTTTATGGAGGAGGAATAGCCTTATATGGAATCAATAGGATTGTTAGAAGTTAAGGGCTTGATTGCCTCAATAGAAGGTCTTGACGCAATGACTAAAGCAGCTGATGTAAGGGTTGTACACACAGAAAAAAGACTTGGCGGAGCGCTTGTTACAATTGTTGTTGCAGGAAGTGTTTCGGCGGTAACTGCTGCGGTTGAAGCAGGCTGCAAGATGGCATCAAAACTTGGTAAGGTCTATGGTTGTGAGGTAATCGCAAATCCTCACGAGGAAGTAACAAAATTTTTTGATATGGAAAATTAGGGTAGGTGACAAAACTTATGTACGATACAGATACCGTTGCAAAGGCTGTAAAAAGCGTTATTGAAAATATAAATACAGATGGTCAAATCAAGATTGGTGTTTCGCAAAGGCATATTCATCTATCCCAAGAGGATTTGGAAACTCTTTTTGGCAAAGGCTATCAGTTGACGGTGAAAAAATACCTTATGGGTCGCGAATTTGCATCGAATGAAGTTGTAACATTGGTTGGCCCGTCGCTTAAGGCAATTGAGAATGTTCGTGTTCTTGGTCCGGTGCGAAAAAACACTCAGGTAGAGATTTCACGAACAGATACATTTGTGCTTAAGGTCAGCCCCCCTGTAAGACCTTCGGGAAATGTGGAAGGCTCTGAAAAGTTGGTTATTGTGGGGCCTTGCGGAAGTGTGTATCTTAAGGAAGGCGTAATTATTGCCAACCGTCATATACATCTTACCCCGGAATATGCAGCGGCAAACGGGATAAAGGACAACGATTATGTTGATGTTGAAGTTGAGGGAATAAAGCCGACAAGGTTTTATGATGTTCAGGTAAGGGTGCGTGATGACTTTAATGTTGAAATGCATATTGATACCGACGATGCCAACTCGGCAGGTCTGAAAAATGGTTCAAAGGTTACAATAATCAAAAAGCCAAAAAGATAGGCTTTGCGATAGAAAATATTTAGAAACGGGGTGCAGAAATGTTTGCACTTGAACGCCAAAAAAAGATTTTGGAATTGCTTGCCCAGGAGGGTGCGGTTTCGGTAAACAGACTCAGTACGGATTTGGGCGTAACAGAAGAAACTGTTCGTCGCGACCTGGAAAAACTGGAAACCCAGCAATTTTTAAAGAGAACTCATGGCGGAGCTGTGTCATTAGACGAGAATACCAACGAGGTATCCATTGAAAAGCGCAAGTTAACAAATGTTGAGGAAAAGCAAAAGATTGCTAAAATTGCTGCCCGTCAGGTAACCGAGGGCGATACCATTTTTCTTGATGCCTCAACCACCACATTCTATATGGCAAAAGAATTAAAATCAATGCGAAATGTCACAATCATAACCAATTCCCTCAGGGTGGTTGTCGAACTTGATGGTTGTGAAAATTTGAAGGTTATTGCAATAGGCGGTGTGCTCAGCGACAACCAATCCTTTGTAGGGAGCTTTACCGAGAAAAGCGTTGCAGAGAATTATGTAGCCAATAAGGTGTTCTTTTCAAGCAAGGGCGTTACAGTAGAAAGCGGTATTCTTGAAAGCAACGACAAGGAATGTGGAATAAAACAGAAGATGATTAAAAATTCCCGACATAAGTATTATTTGTGTGATAAGAGCAAAATCGGCAGGGTTGGTTTTGTAAAGCTGGCACCTATTGAGGATATCAACTATATGATAACCGACAGCGAGCCAGATGCAGAAATTAAAGCAAAATTTGATGAGTTGGAAATTGGAATAATAACAGAATGATTAAAGGGGTGCAGTTCACGAAACTGCACCCCTTTTAAGTTTGTTAGTTTTTATTTTCAATAACCGTATTTTCTATTTGGAACTTTCAACTTTTATAATATCACCTGCTTGACATTTCAAAGCAATACACATCTTTAATATGGAATCGGCTTCATAACGACGGATTGTGTTTTTGTAATAACTATCAATTGTTTTATAGTGTAATCCGGTTTCCTGTGATAACCAATACCGGGTTTTACCTTTTTCCTTCAAAACCTTATCCAATGCAATCCTGATACTATAACTCATTAAAAACCACCTCAAATACAGTATATTTGTTATATTACATATTGACAATCTAACAAAAATGTTATATGGTAGTTGTGTAATACAGAAAAGAGGTAAATATAAAATGAGTTTTGTAATAAAGAGAGCAATTTATTCATTGATCAGTAAATTAAACATAAAAAATTTAATAATCGACCCAACGGGTGTTATATTGACACCGGGAAATGGGGGAAAAGACTGTAAAGGTAACGGAGAACACACTAATTGGTTGGGAAAACCAATTGAATGTTGTTGTGATGAATGTGGCTTTTATCTTTTGTGCCTTGACCATGATGAAAGCCCTTTTTAAATTTTTATATT
>JAZNAJ010000267.1:0-3112 GCA_045586445.1 Clostridia bacterium
GAGGAATAAGCTATGGCAAGTAAAAACTTAATTATGCGTATGATTGCAGGCTTTAGGAATACATATCAAACATTCGGCAGGGATGCTGATGTTAAAATGCTGGTTGATTTATGGGGAGCTGCCTTGCAGGAGTTCCCCGATGATATAACAGAAAAGGCATTTTTAAAAGCCTTGCAGACTTGCAGATTTGCTCCTGTACCGGCTGATATTGTTAGTATCATAGAATCAATGGTAAGAGCAAACGAACCATCAGACGAAGAATTATGGTCTGTATTCACAAAAGCGTTGCGTGAGGTTGATACCCAGGTTTATCGCATTTCTTTTCCTATACCGGGCATTGATCCACGAGATGAAATTCAAAAAGTATGGGATAACCTGCCGGACAAACTCCAGCAGTATATCGGCAGTAAAGGTGAATTGATGCGAATGTCCAGCTACGGAGATACAGAGCTGAAATTCGAAAAAAATCAGTTTATGAAAACTATGCCGTCTATACATACAAGGCTGGAATACTCCGGTTTAACGCTTGAAGATAAATCAAGCGATAAATTACTGTTGGAAAAATAAAAAAGGAATGCGAGGTTAAAGTTGAATGAGGGCTAAAGAATTTCTGCAACAGTATGGCAAATTGAAAATTCTTATTGAAAACAATAAAAAGCAAGCTGAACAATGGCGAGCAATGGCCGCTGGAACTACATCCCGGTTCGGAACTGACAAAGTGCAGTCTTCCGGAAATCCGGATAAAATGGCAGATGCTATTGGAAAGGCTCTTGCCCTGGAAGATGAAAACGCAAGGGCGATGTTAATTATGACAGATATAGAAAATGTGATAAAACAGTTGAGCGCAAATCAATATGATTTACTCAACCTGGTGTACATTGATGGGTTATCCCTGGGAAAGGTGGCAAAGAAAAAGAATTACTCTTATGATGGAGTAAAAGCCGCACACCGCAGGGCATTAAAAGGTGTGCAGAACATCCTTGACGAAAGAAAATTCTAAAAATGAACCTTTTTGTCACCAAATGTCTCCGTTTGTACCCTTGTTTTCAAAAAAAGGGGTGTTATAATTATACTTGTAAAGGTTTTGTTTCCACCCTTTATTGAATGAAAACCGCTGGGCGTAATGCTTGGCGGTTTTTTCGTGTTCAAATTTTTATTGCTTGTTAGATAAATACTACAAAAGAAACGAGAGATGAACATTGGCCGGATTTACTTATAAGCAGCAGTATGCTGTCATTGTTATGTGTAAAGACGAAAAAGACCAGGAAAGTATATATAACCGCCTGAAAGAAGAAGGCTATAAGCTGAAGGTGGTGGCGGTATGAAAAAGATTGAAATTCACAATAGAGTGAGTGACTTTGATTCGTACCGTGCCGCAAGGGTAAAAAGCCTGTTTAATGCAGAAAGCGGCTGTAACTTTGATTTAGTTATTGATGATGTTGATCTGACCGGGGATTGGAATATCGGCGTTGTTGTCGGCCCTTCCGGTTCAGGTAAAACATCCATTGGTAAACAGATATTCGGTGAAAACAAGATTATTAATCTATCAGACAACTGGAACAGCGACAGGCCCATTGTTGACGATATAGCCGCAGATGGCGACTTCAACCTGGTTACCGGTATGCTTGCCGCTGTCGGTCTGGGTGATGTTCCAGCGTGGCTCCGTCCTTTTCATGTTCTGTCAAATGGTGAACAGTTCAGAGCTGGGCTTGCACGGTTAATCTGTGAAAAGCCGGACGAAGTAGTAATTGATGAATTCACCTCTGTGGTTGACAGGCAAATTGCCAAAATCGGTGCAAATGCTTTTCAAAAGGCGTGGCGCAGAGAAAACCCGAATGGTAAAATCGTACTTTTAACACCGCATTATGATGTAGTGGACTGGTTACAGCCTGATTGGGTGATAGATACAAAAACACAATCTTTTGAAAGGGGCTGTCCCCGGCGCAGACCAAATATTGAACTGGAAATACGGAAGGTCAACGGAAGTTATTGGCGATATTTTAAGCCGCATTATTATTTAGACTTACCGATGCCGATTGCAGCTGAATATTTTGTCGGCACTGTTGATGGTGAGCTGGCTTGCCATCTTGCTGTTTCTCCCTGGTTCCACCTTAAAGGTTACAGAGCCACACGGCTTGTAACTATGCCGGAGTGGCAGGGTGCAGGGGTTGGCACTCGCTTTTTGGAAGCAATAGCAGAATATCACCTGCAAGGGAACGGCAGAAGAAACAAACAACTGCCCACATATTTCCACACATCACATCCACAGCTATGCTCTGCCCTGCGCCGTTCTGATAAGTGGGTTCAGACTTCCGCAAAGCTATACGGCGATAACAAAGCCAAAAGCATAAAGTCGCATGAAAAGTCTGCAAAGCGAAAAGGAAAGGAACACCTGGGCAGTGGTTTTGGCGGTCATTTTCGGGCCGTTCAGGGCTTTAAATACATCGGTAGGGGTGCAACCCTATGATGCAAATTAAAACCGTAATTCAGCCAATAGACCGGGCATCGTGCTTTGATGCACTTGTAAATTGTCTGCTGGTTGATGGCTGGAAACTCAAAACAAGAAAAATCATAAATACTCCGGGCGAGCTGTCAGAGGCATTCAATGTTTCTATGGTTCGCCTTTTGTATGCTGAACTGGAACGGCACGATCCGCCGTATCCGGAAGAAGTAACTATATAACAGAAAGGTGGTGTTACAGGATGGCAAGAAAAAGAAAGCTCCAGGATAGGCAAAAGAAATTCGCTGACGAGTATTTGATTGACCTGAATGTAACACAGGCCGCAATCAGAGCCGGGTATACAGAGAACTATGCCCACACAAATGCTTCAAAGCTGTTACAGAATCCACTTGTAGCAGAATATATCCAAAAAAGACAACAGGACAGGATTGAACGCACTGAAATCACACAGGATATGGTGCTGAAAGAACTTGCAATTATTGCTTTCTCCAATGCCACTGATTATGCGAAAGTCATTGAAAAGGAAGCAATAGTTGAAACAATGGACGGTGGACGGGTTCCGGTTCTCGATAAAGATGGTAATCCGTTAAAAGATTATACAGTAGAATTACATTCAACAGTAAGAACTGTAACAACAGATAAAAATGGATA
>JAZNAJ010000268.1:0-21249 GCA_045586445.1 Clostridia bacterium
TCTTCCTAAGACCGCTTGGCCTCCGACTTTCCATATTGCTCTAAAAACTCTGTTCTCAAAGCATCCTTTTCCATACCTTTATCATCATAATGTTGTGAGCCATCAAGTTCAATAACAAGCTTTGCTTTGGCACAGTAAAAATCAACAATATATTTTCCTATAATTTTCTGTCTTATAAACCTAATAGGGTATTCTCTTAAGTAATCATACCAGAGGTGCTTTTCTTCTTTTGTCATATTCTTTCTCAATGCTTTTGCAAGTGGTACGATTTCTTTGTTGTGTTTATAGTCCATTACAATCCCTCCGAGTTGCTTCGCAACCCACCTCCCTTTACACAAGGGAGGCTTTTGATAGTGTTTTATTGTAGATTATATTATCATTTTTAATGCTTTTAGTCAACACAATCAACTTTTGCAAATAATTATATATAACTTCAAAATCTTTTTGAGATTTCAACAAAAAGTCTGTTCCACAGAAAATCGAGTTATAGGGGAATTCCGCTCTCCCCAAGTCTATCAAAACGCCTTGAAATACGGCTCTGCATCAGACACCTCTACCTCAAGTTCAGGAAAGCGATGTGATAAAAATTCTGCCATAAATGCACAAATAATATTTTCCGTTTCAAAATGCCCTGCATCCACCATATTAAGTCCAAGTTCACGGGCAATTCTGCCGTGGTCGTGTTTCAAATCAGCGGTTACAAACACATCTGCGCCCGAATTATACGCCGCATACAGCTCCGAGCCACCGCTGCCCGAACACAGTGCAACCGTCTGCACCATTTCATTCGGTTTCCCCGCAAACTTCAGTGCCTTGCTTCCAATTGCATCTTTTATATGCAGAATAAAATCCGCCAAAGTCATGGGTCTTTCAAGGGTCCCCACTCTGCCAATGCCCTCTAAGGGTTCACCGTCTTCGCCAAACAACTCGTCAGGGGTGAACTTTCGCACATTTTCAAGGCCAAGGCTTTGGGCAAGAATGTCATTCATTCCGCCATCGGCAATATCAAAATTGGTGTGCATACAAAATGCAGAAATATCATTTTTGATAAGTGTCCGCACAATGCTGCCCGTTATACTGCCCTCGGTGATGCTTTTAAGCGGGTCAAAAATTAGCGGATGATGGGATATAATCAGGTCTGCACCAAAATCCACTGCACTGCGAACATTCTCGCTTGTTATATCCAGGCAAACAAAGACATGGCTTACACGCTTTCCCTCGTCACCAACCAAAAGTCCCACATTATCCCATGAACATTTAAGGTTAATCGGCGCAACAAGTTCAAGCTCCTCAATTATCTTTGAAAGTCTTACCACAAAAACCCCTCCTTTTACAACTAATCTGTGTCCGCTTCTTTTATTTCAAAATTTCCAATATATGTTCTGTTTCCAAAATTTCGGCTTTGTTCTTTTCTCTCCCCGATTTTTGAAGGCCATTCAGCTTTTTCTCAAATTTGTGGATTATACGGTTTTTATATTCATCAAAAAGCTCGGGCGAAGTATTTTCTGTCCCTTTTCCCAAAAACAGTTCTCTCTCGCTGAAATCTGTGCTTCCCCCAACACTTACAACCATAATGTTGTAAATCTTGTCCTCCTCAGCCACCAAAAACTCATTTGCAACGGTGAACGCCTTTTGCGAAAGGTATTCCCGAAGTTCCTTTGCTGCTGTCATAGGCTGAAGAATAAGGGTTTTTGCCGAGTTTACTACATTTTGGGAGTCCTCTAATATATTCGCAATAAGAATACCACCCATTCCCGCAATCACAATGGTATCCGCCTCGCCCTCGGCAACGGTTTCAAGGCCGGCGCCCAGACGAAGAGAAATCTTGTCCTGAAGTCCAAAGCGACGGACATTTTGTTCGGCGCGTTTGACCGGACCTTTGTTGATGTCCGAGGCAACAGCCCTTTCTGTCTTGCCCTCCTGCACCGCACAAATAGGAATATATCCGTGGTCGGTACCAATATCCGCAAGCAACCGGCTGGGTGGTACAAGCTCTGCAATTTTTAAAAGCCGAGGGTTTATAACAAGCCTTGGCACTTCTTTATTTTCTGTCACAACAATACCTCTTTTACACAATATATACATTATTATATATTTACAAGCTGAGGTTTGTCAACAAAAAAAAGGATTTTTGAGATAAATGTAGAAAATTATCCGTAAAGCAAAAAACACGGAAAATGTGCTGATTGGGAGGCAAAAAATAATGACCTTGCGTGAAAAATACGAAGAAATTGAACGAAGCATACTGAGCCCCTATGCGGTTTTAAGTTGTGAGAGCGGTGGCAGGGCAAGAGAAGAAGAGCCTTGTGATATCCGCACGGCTTTTCAGCGTGACCGTGACAGGGTGGTACATTCCAAGGCGTTCAGACGATTAAAGCACAAAACTCAGGTTTTTCTTGCTCCTGAGGGCGACCATTATCGCACAAGGCTGACCCACACACTTGAGGTTTCGCAGATTGCAAGGACTATAGCAAGGGCACTTCGGCTGAACGAGGACCTGACCGAAGCAATCGCCCTTGGGCACGACCTGGGGCACACACCCTTTGGTCATACAGGGGAAAATGCCCTTAACAACCTTTGTCCCCACGGCTTTCACCACAACGAGCAAAGCCTTCGGGTTGTGAACATTCTGGAACGCAAGGGCGGGCTGAACCTTACCCAGGAGGTCCGCGACGGGATTTTGTGTCATACGGGTCCCAAAAAGCCCCAGACCCTTGAGGGCAAAATAGTCAGGATTGCAGACAGGATTGCTTACATAAACCACGATATCGACGACGCCATCCGTGCAGGGGCGTTGAAAGAGAGTGATATTCCAAAGGAATTTTCGGATGTGCTTGGAACAGGGCATTCGGGCAGAATTGACTCGTTAATACGCAGTATAACTTCGGCAAGCTGGGAACAGAATGATATATTAATGGAAGAAACTGCAGATAAAGCCATGATGGGGCTTCGCGAATTTATGTTTGAACGGGTGTATTCAAACCCTTATGCAAAAAGCGAAGAGTCAAAGTTTTATGCAGTTGTGGAGGCGCTTTATGAAAAGCTTACCCAAAACCCGTCTTTGATTCCCGAAGGTATCAGGGCGGCAAGCTGCAGCGGCGATGTGGCGATTGCGGCAAGGGACTATATTGCAGGAATGACCGACAGGTATGCCGTATCTCTTTTTGAGGATATATTTGTGCCAAAATCGTGGAATATTTAAGAAATTAATTTGTAAAAGGGATTTGTCCTTTTGTGTCGAATATTAGGATATAAGAGAGGTGATGTATAGTGAAACAATCTGTTGATTTTCAGGACTTTATTGACGAAGTTATTGCAAAAAACGATATAGTAGATTTGATTTCACAGTACGCCACCTTAAAGCGAGTGGGCAACCGCTATCAGGCACTTTGCCCGCTTCACAATGACAAAAAAACTCCATCCTTTTCCGTTTCCCCAGACAAGCAGCTTTTTCATTGCTTTGGTTGTGGGGCGGGTGGCACGGTAATCCACTTTGTTATGGCAAAGGAGAATTTGGATTTTATGGAATCGGTCAAGCTTTTGGCTGAAAAGTCAAATATCCCTATTCCCGATTACCGAAGCCAAAGTGAACGCAATCGCGCGGCTGCAGTTCACGAAAAGAAAAAGCGTATGTACGAAATGAACGCCGAGGCGGCAAGGTTTTTCTTTTCGAACCTCACCGCAAAAGGCAACGAGATTGCTCTTGAGTATTTGCGAAAGCGTGGTCTTTCCAACGCCACCATTAAGGCGTTTGGCATTGGTTACGCCCCCGACTCGTGGACAAGTCTGGTTGACTTTATGAAAGATAAGGGTTATGGCGAGCAAGAGCTTATTGATGGCGGGCTTGCAAAAAAACGCGACAACGGTACGGCGTATGATGTGTTTCGGGGCAGGGTTATGTTCCCCATCTTTGACCTTCGCGGCAATGTGATTGCCTTTGGCGGCAGAACGCTCCTTGACAATCAGGCAAAATACCTCAACTCCCCCGAAACTCTGGTCTATAAAAAGAAGGAAAACCTTTTTGCAATGAACATAGCAAAAAACAGCAAGGCGGGGCAGTTCCTCATTATGGAGGGGTATATGGATGTTGTGTCGCTGCACCAAAACGGTTTTGACAATGCGGTGGCGTCGCTTGGTACGGCGTTTACCCCCGAACAGGCCGCGGTTCTTAAACGCTATGCCGACAAAGCGGTGCTTTGCTATGATGCCGACGAGGCAGGGCAAAAGGCTGCCGACCGTGCGGGCGAGATTTTGAGGGCTGCCGACATAAAAACCAGGGTTTTGACCATAACCGACGGCAAAGACCCTGACGAGTATATAAACACCAAGGGCAGCGAGATGTTTGGCGTTCTGGTGTCCAATGCAGAGAGCTTTATTGAGTATAAAATTGGTAAAATCGAGAAACAATATAACCTTGAAGATACTGTTGAAAAGTTTGAGTTTATCGAGCAAATTGCAAAAATCCTTGCAAATATAAAAAACAATGTCGAAAGAGAAATTTATATAAAAAAGACCGCCCGAAAAACCGACATTTCTGCCGAGAGTATTCAAACTCAGGTCGAGAATGTAATCCGTCAACAGCAACAAAAAAACCGAATCAAGGATATACGGGCTGAAAAGCGGGATTTTGAGGCAAGAACAGGCGGTCGTGATGATTTGGAGCGAATGCGGCTTTACAATGCCGAAAAGCTGATGCTTAACCTCTTGTGCGAGAAGGAAGTCTTTGCAGATATAAGCAAACAACTGACTCCTGAAGATTTTTCTGAGGGTCTGCACAGACAGATTGCAAATATTATCTTCCAAAGTCATCTGGGCGGCAAACCCATAAACCCCGCTGCCGTGCTTGCACAGTTCTCTGATGCAGACAGTGGCAAGGTGTCGGAGATTTTGTCCGATGACAAGAATGTTGACAACCGAAAAGCAGCGGCAGTAATGCCCCTTAAAATAATAAAAAACTATCAACTCAAGCAGTCAGAAGAAGGTCTTGCCCGCGAGGGCGACACCCAAAAGCTGCAAGAGATAATGGACAAGCTGAAAAAAGATAAAATGTAGAAAGGCGAAAGATTATGAGTGCAAAAAAACAATCGACAAAACCTGCCAAGGCCGAAAATGTCGAAGCAAAGGAAACAAAAAAACCAATTTCAAAGGATATGCAAAAGCAAGCCGTTCAGGAATTGGTGGAGCTTGGCAAAAAGACAGGCGAGTTATCTTACAGCGACATAAGTACCAAGCTGGAAGCAGTTGAAATGGACACCGAGCAGATTGAACGAATCTATGAATTCCTTGAAAAACAAGGAATCGAGATTATGGGCAATTTTGGCGACGAGCTGCCCGAACTTGAGGGCGACGATGATTTTACCATCACCGAGGACGAGCTTGCCGACCTTAGCGTACCCGATAATGTGAGCATTGACGACCCTGTTCGTATGTATCTTAAGGAGATAGGCAAAGTTCCGCTTCTGTCCAGCACCGAGGAACTGGAGCTTGCCCAGAAAATGGCCGATGGCGACGAGGCGGCAAAAAAGCGTCTGGCAGAAGCCAATCTTCGTCTTGTTGTCAGTATCGCAAAAAGATATGTCGGTCGCGGAATGTTGTTTCTTGACCTTATTCAGGAGGGTAATCTGGGACTTATCAAGGCAGTTGAAAAGTTTGACTACACCAAGGGCTACAAATTCAGCACCTATGCAACCTGGTGGATCAGACAAGCAATCACCCGTGCCATTGCCGACCAGGCAAGGACAATCCGTATCCCTGTGCATATGGTTGAAACCGTTAACAAACTTATCCGCGTTACCCGTCAGCTTGTTCAGGAGCTTGGTCGCGACCCGCTTCCCGAGGAAGTTGCAAAGGAACTTAACCTGCCCATCGACAAGGTTGGCGAGATTATGAAAATCGCGCAAGAGCCTGTATCCCTGGAAACACCTATCGGCGAAGAAGAGGACAGCCATCTTGGGGACTTTATCCCTGACAACGACACCCCTGCTCCGCAAGAGGCAGCAACATTCAGGCTTCTTAAAGAACAGCTTGTTGATGTTCTTGGCACACTTACCCCCAGAGAAGAAAAGGTACTCAGGCTGCGCTTTGGACTTGACAACGGCAGAGCGAGAACTCTGGAGGAAGTCGGCAAGGAATTTAATGTTACCCGTGAGAGAATCCGTCAGATTGAGGCAAAGGCTCTCCGCAAGTTAAGGCACCCCAGCCGCAGCAAAAAACTTAAGGATTATCTTGAATAATTTGAATATTATTATATTGTGAAATATTAAAAACGAATTTGGGAGGCAGAGATTATGAATATTTTGGTTACAGGCGGAGCAGGCTACATCGGCAGCCACACCACCGTTCAGCTTTTAAATGCGGGTTATGATGTTGTGATTGTTGACAACCTTTGTAACAGCTCGGAGGAATCCATGGCAAGGGTGAAAAAGATTACCGGCAAGGATTTCAAGTTTTATAAAATTGATATGGTAGACAAGGATGCACTCAGAACAGTTTTTGAAGAAAACAAGTTCGATGCGGCAATCCACTTTGCAGGACTTAAGGCTGTTGGAGAATCGGTTGCAATGCCCCTTTCTTATTACCACAACAACCTTTACAGCACCATCAATCTTTGCGAGCTTATGTCAGAGTTTGGTGTAAAGAAGCTTGTATTCAGTTCATCGGCAACGGTTTACGGCAAGCCCGAGAGTGTTCCCATCCGTGAGGACTTCCCACTTTCCTGCACAAACCCCTATGGCAGAACAAAGCTTATGATAGAAGAAATTTTAAGAGATTTGGCAGTTGCTGACCCCGAATGGGATATTGCTTTGCTCAGATACTTTAACCCGGTTGGCGCTCACGAAAGCGGTCTTATCGGCGAAGACCCACGGGGCATTCCCAATAATCTTATGCCTTACATAACACAGGTTGCGGTTGGCAAGCGTGATTATGTTCATGTCTTTGGCAGCGACTATGACACCCCCGACGGTACAGGTGTACGCGACTATATCCATGTTATTGACCTGGCTGACGGTCATCTTTGCGCACTCAAAAAGATTTCCGCAAAAGCAGGGGTTGTTACATACAACCTTGGCACAGGCACAGGCTACAGCGTTCTTGATATGATAAAGGCTTTCAGCAAGGCTTGTGGCAAAGACCTCCCATACAAACTGGAAGCAAGACGCCCCGGCGATATTGACGCCTGCTATGCTGACCCCAAAAAAGCTGCCGACGAAATCGGTTTTGCAGCAAAGAAGACCCTGGAGGATATGTGTGCTGACTCATGGCGTTGGCAACAACAAAATCCAAACGGCTACAAGGCGTAACTACAAAACACCATTGGAAGGAATTTTTAAGTGAACGAATACCAAAAAAATATACGAAATTTTTCGATTATCGCACATATAGACCACGGCAAGTCCACCCTGGCAGACCGACTTTTGGAACTGACAGGGGCACTTACCAGCCGTGAAATGCAGGCTCAAATCCTTGACAATATGGATCTTGAACGGGAACGCGGCATCACCACCAAGGCGCGCGCCGTAAGGCTTTTGTACTCTGCAAAGGATGGCGAGCAGTATGTTCTTAACCTGATTGACACCCCCGGGCATGTTGACTTCAACTACGAGGTTTCACGCTCTCTTGCAGCGTGCGAGGGTGCGGTGCTGATTGTTGATGCAGCGCAAGGTATCGAGGCACAGACACTTGCCAATACCTATCTTGCGTTAGAGCACGATTTGGAGCTTGTTCCTGTAATAAACAAAATTGACCTGCCCAGCGCACAGCCTGAAATAGTCAAAAAGGAAATAGAAGATGTTATCGGCATCGAGGCCGAAACCGCTCCGCAGATTTCCGCCAAGAACGGAATAAACATCGAGGCGGTGCTTGAAAGGATTGTGGAAGCTGTTCCCGCCCCCAAGGGCGACGAGAGTGCACCTCTTAAGGCGTTGATTTTTGATTCATATTACGACAGCTACAAAGGTGTTATTGCCTATGTAAGGGTGATTGACGGCACACTTAAAGCCGGCGAGGAAATCCGTATGATGGCAACCGGCGGCACCTTTGATGTGGTTGAGGTTGGATACCTTAACCCAATCGGAATGCTGCCCGCCAAGGAGATAAAGGCAGGTGAAGTTGGCTTTATTGCCGCCAGCATAAAGAATGTCCGTGATGTCCGGGTGGGCGATACCATCACCACAACTGTCGGCGGTGCAACCGAGCCACTGCCCGGCTACAAAGAGGTAAAGCCTATGGTTTACTCAGGTGTTTACCCTGCCGACGGGGCAAGATACAACGACCTTCGTGATGCCCTGGAAAAACTTCAGCTTAACGATGCGGCACTGCAATTTGAAGCCGAGAACTCGGTTGCTTTGGGCTTTGGTTTCCGTTGTGGATTTCTTGGGCTTTTGCACATGGAAATTATTCAGGAACGCCTTGAAAGGGAATATAACCTTGATTTGGTTACTACCGCACCCTCGGTTGAGTATGTTGTTGTTAAGACCGACGGTGAGGAACTTATGATTTCCAACCCTACAAATCTGCCCGAACCTCAGGAAATCGACCATATGCTGGAGCCTGTTGTTTCAGCCGCAATTATGACTCCTAAGGAATTTGTGGGCAGTATAATGGAGCTTTGTCAGGAAAGACGCGGCACATATATTGATATGACATATCTTGACGATACCCGCGTAACACTTAATTACGAGTTGCCCCTTAACGAAATTATCTATGACTTCTTTGATGCACTCAAGTCAAGGACCCGCGGCTATGCTTCATTTGATTACGAACTTAAAAACTATCAGCGGTCAGAACTGGTCAAGCTGGATATTCTGCTTAACGGTGATATGGTTGATGCACTTTCGTTTATTGTCCACAAGGAAAAAGCATATGCCCGCGGAAGAAAGATTGCTGAAAAGCTTAAGGAATCCATCCCCCGTCAGCTTTTTGAAGTACCTATTCAGGCGGCGGTGGGAAGCAAGATTATCGCCCGCGAAACCGTCAGGGCAATGCGCGAGGGTGGACTTGCCAAGTGTTATGGCGGGGATAGAACCAGAAAGAAAAAACTTCTTGAAAAACAAAAAGAAGGTAAAAAGCGTATGCGACAGGTCGGCTCGGTGGAAGTTCCGCAAGAGGCGTTTATGTCGGTGCTTAAATTAGATTAAAAAGGACGAGCAAAATGAATAATTCAGGTCTTTATATACACATTCCCTTTTGCAAAAGTAAATGTCTTTATTGCGACTTTAACTCCTTTGCAGACAAAGATGGGTGTATAGAGACCTATTTTTCTGCTTTGGAGCAAGAACTTTTGAAGTGGTCGGTCAAGCTGCAGGGCAAGACCTTTGATACCATTTATTTTGGTGGCGGAACGCCCTCCTTTGCAGGGGCAAAGCGTTTGGCGGGGATTATTGCTGCAGCAAAGCAGAGCTTTTGTTTTGCAACAGATACCGAAATAACTGTGGAGTGTAACCCCAAAACCATTGATTTTGAGGGGTTTTTAACCTTGAAAAATGCAGGTGTGAGTCGCCTTAGCATCGGTCTTCAATCAACCGACAACAGTGTTCTTAAAAAACTTGGCAGAATACACTCGGTCCAGGACTTTGAGTCTTGCTTCGCCGATGCGCGCAGGTCAGGTTTTGATAATATTTCAATCGACCTTATGTATGGCCTGCCTGATATGAGCCTTAAGGGCTGGTCAGACACCATTGACAAAGCCATAAACTATGATGCAGAGCATATTTCGGCATACGCCCTTAAAATTGAAGACGGCACGCCTTTTTCAAAAATGGCTCTTAATCTGCCCGACGAGGATATGTGTGCCGATATGTATGAAATGCTTGTTCAAAAGTTGAGGGCTGCGGGATATGAACGATATGAAATTTCCAACTTCTCAAAAGAGAATCACCCATCACGGCACAATCAAAAATATTGGGAACTGACCGATTATCTGGGGATTGGCGCAGGAGCATATTCTTGTATCGACAGTGTCAGGTTTTCCAACGAGGAAGACATTGACACATATATAAGCCTTGTCAAAGACACGGGATTTGCCATAGCCGACAAGACCGCTATATCCCGTTCGGAGCAAATGAGCGAATTTGTTTTTCTTGGGCTGCGATGCGAAAGGGGGATTTCCCTTGCCGAGTTTGAGGCAAGATTTGACGCACCCCTTGAAAGTGTCTTCGGCGACGCGGTCGCTAAGTATGTAAAGCTTGGGTTTTTGGAAATTTCTGATGGCAGAATGAAATTTACGGATAAAGGCTTTTTTGTAAGCAACATAATCTTGGCGGACTTTATATGATTTATTTAGGGGCTGAGGATAAGGCAAAATGTCTTTCCTCAGCTTTTTACAATACAAAAATTAAACTGCACCGATTTGTACAAACAATACAAAGGGGTGCAGTTCGCCTCTCTCCTCGGGCAATGCGCTTTTGAGGAGTTTTGTTTTTTATCTTTTTGCTTTTGCAAGCAGTTCTTCAAGGGCAGCCTTGTCATAAGTGTATGCCTTGTTGCAAAACTGACACACAATCTCGGCTTCGCCCTGCTCGTCAATGATATCTTGGATTTCCTTTTTGCCAAGGCTGACAATGGCACGACGCATACGCTCGTCGCAACAATCACAGTTGTATCCGACCTCGGTTTCTTCCAAAATATCCACTTCAAAATCCTTCATAACCTGACGGATAAGCTGCTCGTTTGAAAGACCTTTGTCAAGCATAGCCGTTACGCTTGTGATTTCCTCTGCTGCTTTTTCAAACTTTTTAAGGTTGAACTCGTCGCAATCGGGCATTATCTGTACAATAAATCCCCCTGCCTGCTTGACAGAATAATCACGGTCAACCAGCACGCCAAGGGCAACCAGACTTGGAACCTGCTCGGACTGAGCAAAATAAAACGCCAAATCGTCGCCAACCTCGCCCGTTTGTATGGGGACCTGACCAATATAAGGCTCTTTCATCTTCAAATCCTTAACAACGCTCAGGTATCCGCTGCCAACGCCCCCGCCTACATCAAGTTTCCCAAACCGATTAAGGGGAAGGTCAGCAAAGGGGTTTTCCACATAGCCTTTTGCCTCGCCTTTGGAATTTGCCACAGCCAGAACTCTGCCCAATGGTCCATCCCCAACAAGCTGAAGGGTGAGCGAGGAATCCGCCTCCTTCATCATACTTCCCATAAGGATTGCACCCGTCAAAAGTCTGCCAAGCGCCGCCGTTGCAAGGGGCAATGTTTTGTGAAAATCGTGCGCCGCCTGCACTGCATTTTTTGTATTAACAGCATAAATACGGATTTGACCGTTTTTGGTAACCGCCTTAGTGAGTTTATCCTTCATATCTAAAAATCCTTTCCTTAATGTTCATCTTTAGCACATTTCGAATATCCCCAATCAGGATGTTCATCTTTAGCACATCTTAAATATCCTTGGGCAAAATGTTCATCTTTAGCACATTTTATTATCTGTAAAAAGGTTAAAGAAAAAATCGACTCATACGCATGAGCCGATTTTAAGTTTTTTTGCGATTATATCAAAAGGATTAAACGCGGGTTACATTAGCAGCCTGCGGTCCTTTAGCACCTTCTACAACCTCAAATTCAACTTCTGCGCCTTCATCTAAGGTTCTGTATCCATCCATAGAGATAGCTGAGAAGTGAACAAATACATCTGTTCCGTCTTCGCTCTCGATGAAGCCAAATCCTTTTTCAGCGTTAAACCATTTTACCTTACCTTTTTGCATAAATCGTCCCTCCAATTTCGGTCAAGTCATGATGACCACCTGCTTAGTATACCACGCAAGGGAATATCTGTCAACATATTTTTTTGGAAATTACAAAAAAAATTCGCTCTTCTTTGTCAGATATTGGCGCAAATTCAAATGGCTTGTAAATTCCTGTCATTTCCAGCCCTGCGGCGTTTGTCATAGCGGTAATTTCCTCAGGTGAATATGCCCGTTCTTCTTGATATTCGTCGAAGCGTGTGTATGTTCCGTCAGCCTTTTCGCAGAAGAAATTCAGCTCGAACCCGCAGATTTTTGTGTCGTCAGAGAACTCACTTCGCCATACATAGTAAATTCCGTCTTCCTCCGCAACAAAAGTGTTTTCGCCAAGGATATTCTTTAGCTTGTATTCGGTGTTTACATCAAAAATCATTACGCCACCAGGGTTAAGATAGTTTTTGGCAAGGTGAAAGACTTTTTGCAAATCCTGGGGGTCGGTTATGTAATTCAGTCCGTCAAGGGCACAAACAATGGCATCAACCGTGCCATAAAGCTCCATTTCGCACATATCCTGATTAAGGAACAAAATATCAAGTCCCTCTGCCATTGCTTTGTCACGGGCGATATTCAGCATCTCGCAAGAAAGGTCAAGGCCTATCATATCATAGCCACGCTTTGCCATAGGAATTGTAATATTCCCCGTGCCGCATGCAAGGTCAAGCACCAGTTTTGGTGCCTTGCCCAGCTTTTTGAATATTTGCTCGTAGTAATCAACAAACTTCTCGTAGTCTGCATCCTGGAGCTTGTCATAGACTTCTGCAAAGTCGTTATACATAATCCTTCACCACCATAATATCGTTAATCCACTAAATCAGCCTTGCTTTGCCAGATAATCCTCAACCTGATTTGAAATCTGTTCCATACCAAGCCTTGTCGGATGACCGTTTTCCTTGTTTATATCCTTTAACTCTATGTGCTCTGCATCATAGCTTTTGCATGCCACCACAAGGTTTTCTGCAATTTCTGCTTTCAGACAGTCGTTTATTAAAACAATCACTCTCAAATTTTTGTCAGTTTCCTTTAACCTTTGAAGCAGATAGCAAAATGCTGGCAGAACACACTTTAAATCATCGTCAAACCAATTGGAATATTTAAGTTCGCCAATAGGTGCATCTATCCACGAATCATTTGTTCCGCCAAACACAAACAATGTATCAATCTTGTTCTTTGAAAAATAGCCATCACTTATGTACCTGTCAATCCTGTTTATAAACGAGGTGTCTGTTGTCAGGGTTTCCCTCACAGTATTGCAGATGGTTGAGCCTGAAAAACTATCATTGCTCACAATATTGATAATTTTCTTGTCCTCCAGCCTTTTCCACCAGGTTTTTTCCACACCGCCGATTACGGGCTGATTGGTTTGCTTATCGCCATAATAACTGTCATAGTCCTCGGGAATAAAACCCTCGTAGGTTGAATAACTATCCCCTAATATAAATACATTTTTACTACTCATTTGTCAGTTTCCTTTCTTTGGCTATATTTTTTCCAGCTTGACATATGCTGCCATCAAATTCTTTTCTCCAACTGTGTCGAACTTAACTCTCAGGAACATATCCGCACCCAGAGCCTTTGCCTCAAGAACAGTGCCCTCACCGAACTTGCGGTGCACAACTCTGTCGCCTGCTGCAAAATCAAGGCTTGTTTTGTCAACCGCCGCAGGCTTTGGTTGTGCCATCTTGAATGTAGATGTGTCCATCTGAGGTCTTTTGTAGGCTACTGTTTCAAACAGCCCCTCGTTCATACTGCGGTACTTTTCTTCATTAACAAAGTCTTTGGGGATTTCCTTTAAAAATCTTGACTTCATATTATACTTGGTTGTTCCAAACATTGTTCGGGTGTCGGCGTAGGAAAGGAACAAACGCTCCTTGGCACGGGTGATGCCCACATAACAAAGGCGGCGTTCCTCTTCCATTTCCTCTGCGGTGTTCATTGACCTCATTCCGGGGAAGATACCCTCTTCCATACCGATTAAAAATACATTCTTGAACTCTAACCCCTTGGCACTGTGCAGTGTCATAAGGGTTACAGTTTCTTGCGCCTCGTCAAAGCCATCTATGTCGGCAACAAGGGAAATGTTTTCAAGAAGATTTTCCAGGGTTGTTTCAGGTTCTTGCTTAACTGTTTCCTGTACCATTGAAACAAATTCCTTAAGGTTTTCAATTCTGGTCCGGCTTTCCACGGTGTCCTCTTTTTCAAGGGCAGACATCATCCCCGAATCATAAATTACGCTTTTTACAAACTCCACAAGCTCCATACCCGAATCAAGTTTTTGCCGCATATCGTCAATAAGTGTGACAAACCCCTGAAGTTTTGTCGCTGCACGGGAAAGCTCGGGGTAGTTTGCGGCATTTTGAGAAATTTCAAAGGTATTCAGCCCCTCGTCTTCAGCAAGGGCAAAAACCTTGTCAACTGTCGCATCACCAATACCCCGTTTTGGCTCGTTGACAATCCTGCCAAAGGCAACCGTATCGTTTTTGTTCTGGATGAACCTGAGATACGAGGTAAGGTCCTTGATTTCCTTGCGGTCATAGAACCTTAGCCCGCCAAAAACCTTGTACGGAATAGCATTGCGAAGAAGTGTGTCCTCCACCACGCGGGACTCGGCGTTCATCCGGTAAAGAACTGCGCAGTCATTATATGTGCCGCCCTCTGCGTGGAGATTTGCTATCTTCTCGGCAATAAATCTTGCCTCGTCGTGTTCGTTGCTTGCGTTATACACCGTAACAAGCTCTCCTGCACCGTTGCCCGTCCACAGTTTTTTGGACTTTCTGCCACGGTTGTTGGAAATAACCTCGTTTGCCGCATTCAATATATTTTGGGTGGAACGGTAATTTTCTTCCAACTTAATGGTTCTGGCGTTTTCAAATTCGTCTTCAAAGCCCAGAATATTGGAAATATCCGCACCCCTGAACTTGTATATGCTTTGGTCGTCATCGCCCACAACACATATATTGCGATTTTTTGCCGCAAGCAAACTAACCAGCCGATACTGGGCGTGGTTGGTGTCCTGATACTCGTCAACCAATATGTACTTAAACTTGTTCTGGTAATGCTCTAAAACATCTTTATTCTCTTCAAAAAGCTTAACAGTTGCCATAATCAGGTCGTCAAAATCAAGGGCGTTGTATTTTTTTAGTCGTGCCTGATACAGCTTGTAAACCCTTGCAACCACCGATTTAAAGAAGTCTGCCTTGAATAACCCCTCATATTCCTCGGGGTAGATAAGCTCGTTCTTTGCCTGACTTATGGCACCGCCTATTGCCTTGGGGGTGAACTCCTTTGAATCGATGTTCAAATCTTTAAGACATTCCTTGATAAGTGTCTGACTGTCGGCAGTGTCAAAGATTACGAAGTTGCGTTCAAAACCCAGTCTGTCAATATCGCGACGCAGAAACTTCACGCAAGATGAATGAAAGGTTGACGCCCATACCTCTTCCCCCGCCGGACCAAGCTTTGCCGAAAGCCTTGATTTAAGTTCTGCCGCTGCCTTGTTGGTAAAGGTTATAGCAAGAATGTTATAGGGTTTTGCCGGCTCTACCGTCAGGTATTCGTAAAGGTAGGGCGGGATTTCCTCCACCTCGCCCTTGGCAAACCAGTCAAGAATTTCAAGCTCCTCTTCGGTTAAGCCCTGGGGAATGTTTTGGTCAAAGTAAGCCCTGCCATATATCATAAGATGTGCAATTCTGTGGATAATAACCGTGGTCTTGCCAGAGCCTGCACCCGCAATTACAAGAAGCGGGCCTTCTGTGTTGACCACCGCTTCAAGTTGTTTTGCGTTTAGGTTGTTCCAGCTGTTGCTTATTATTTTTTTTCGTATATCAATAAAGTTCATAACTGTTCCCTTTCAATTTTGGGGATATAATGTCTTTTAGCTTTGGATTATTCCGCCGCCGACCACCATCTCGCCCGCTAAATCATAAAAAACTACTGCCTGACCGGGTGTTATTGCCCTTTGTGGCTGGTCAAAAACAACTCTTGCCTCATCCTCACCCACAGGATACACCGTTGCCCGTGCCGGTTTTGCACTGTAACGGACCTTTGCCATAACCTCTATGGGGTTTTCAAGACGGTCAAATGGGATGAAGTTGAGGGTGTCTGCCATAAGCTCTGACGAGAACTCGCTACCCTTTTCGCCAAGCACCACCTGATTTTTTTCAGCATCGATTTTTGTAACGAACATTGGCTTGCCAAAGGCAATACCAAGCCCCTTTCGTTGACCTATGGTGTAGTTTACAATCCCCGAATGTCTACCTAGAACATTGCCGTCAGTGTCAACAAAGTCGCCCTGGGGGCATTTTGTGCCCGTGTGGTTTTCGATAAATTCACGATAGTTGTCGTCGGGAATAAAGCAGACCTCCATGCTGTCCTTTTTTTCTGCCACATCAAGTCCCGCCGCCTTTGCCAGTTGACGGGTTTCGCCCTTGTCGGCAAGCTCGCCCAGGGGCATAATGGTATTTTTAAGTTGTTCTTGTGTCAGTGAATAAAGAACATATGTCTGGTCCTTTTGCCCGGCGTTTGCCACCTTTAAAAGGTATCTCCCCGATGTTTCGTCATATTCGATTTTTGCATAGTGTCCTGTTGCAATCTTATCTGCGCCCAATGTTTTGGCAAACTTCTGCATTGCATCAAACTTCAAAAATCTATTACATACAACACATGGGTTTGGAGTTCTGCCACATCTGTATTCATTGGCAAAGTAATCCATAACCATCGCTTTAAATTCTGCTTTGAAGTCAGCGGTGTAGTGTTTTATCCCCAGTCTTTCGCATACGCCCTTGGCGTCTTGCACCGCAGACTGGTCGTCGCCCCAAAGGAGCATTGTTATACCTATAACCTCATAGCCCTGCTGTTTAAGAAGCAACGCCGCCGCCGAGGAGTCAACCCCGCCCGACATACCTATTGCAATTTTTTGTTTTTCCATAATATTTTTTAAAGGGGCCGTAGCATATTTGCTATAACCCCTTCCTTTCGTTTATTCTTCCTCGTGGTGTGCATGGCAGCACGAGCAGTCGCCATTGCAACCTACTATACCGGTGGGGTCAATGCCCTGACGATTGTAATAATCAGCAATGGCAGAATGTATTGCTTCCTGAGCCAGGTTTGAGCAATGCATCTTTACAGGGGGAAGTCCGTCAAGCGCCTCAGCAACTGCCACATTGGTAATGGTGAGTGCCTCATCGATTGTCTTGCCCTTTACCAGCTCGGTTGCCATACTTGATGTTGCAACTGCCGCACCGCAACCAAAGGTCTTAAACTTTACATCTTCAATAACCTTGGTGTTGTCGTCTATCTTCATATAAATCTTCATTATGTCGCCACACTTGGGGTTTCCCACCTGGCCTACCGCATTTGCATCTTCTATCTCTCCCACATTCCTTGGATTTGAGAAGTGGTCCATTACTTTTTCACTATACATAATTTTTGCTCCTTTTAACTATTTATTCTTAACTGCCTCATAAAGTGGCGACATTTCTCTGAGTCTTGCAACGATTGTCTTAAGCTCGTCTACAATTTTGTCTGCATCCTCAACCGTGTTGGCATCACCAAAGGAAACCCTTAGCGAGCCATGAGCGGTTTCGTGCTTTAGCCCAATTGCAAGAAGAACATGGGATGGGTCAAGAGAACCCGATGTGCAGGCACTTCCGCTTGAAGCAGATATCCCCTTCATATCAAGCATAAGAAGAAGGGACTCGCCCTCAATAAACTCAAAGGATATGTTTGCACTGCCCGGCAACCTTTTGGTGGGGTGCCCGTTAAGGCGGGTGTACGGGATTTCGTCAAGAACACGGCTGATAAATCTGTCGCGCATTTCCAAAAGCCTTTTATTGTGCGTGGGAATATCCTCGGTTGCAAGCTGAATGGCTTTGCCAAGCCCCACAATTCCGGGAACATTCTCGGTGCCGGCACGCCTTGAGCGTTCCTGTGCGCCACCTGTGATAAATCCGGAGATTTTTGTGCCCTTTCGTATATAAAGAGCACCCGAGCCCTTTGGCCCGTAAAATTTGTGGCCTGTAAGCGAAAGCAAATCAACGCCCATTGCGTTTACATCAATTTCCATCATACCAATTGCCTGAACTGCGTCGGTGTGGAAGACAACACCTTTTTCTTTGGCAACCTTGCCGATTTCCTCGATTGGCATAATTGTACCGATTTCGTTATTGGCGGTCATTATGCTGATAAGGATTGTCTTATCGGTAATGGCACTTTTGACATCCTCTGCCGAAACCATACCATATTCATCAACCGGCAGGTATGTTACCTCAAACTTTTCTTTTTCAAGAGCCATACAGGTATGAAGAACCGCGTGATGCTCCACCGCAGAGGTGATTATATGGTTGCCCTTGTTTTTGTTTGCCAAAGCAACGCCACGGATTGCCCAGTTGTCTGCCTCGGTACCGGAACCCGTAAAGAAAACCTCGCTCTCATCCGCGCCGATTGCCTTTGCAACCTGTTCCCGGGCAGTTGTTATTGCCTTTTTTGCCTCCCTGCCCTCGGCATAGACTGTTGACGCATTGCCAAAGTCCTCGGCAAAATAAGGAAGCATTGCCTCCAGCACAGCCTTCTTCATTGGGGTTGTGGCTGAATGGTCAACATAAATTCGTTTTACTTCCATTTATAAATCCTACCTTTCTGAATTTTCGGAGTATATTCTGCCGACATTCGGGCAAAAAATCTATGAAAAGTAGACCTCTCCGTTAAATTTGTTTTTAAAACCACAATTTATGTGCGGTGTTTCTCGGTTTCGGCAACTGCAAGACGGTCGCATCGCTCGTTTTCGGGATGCCCTGCGTGGCCTTTTACCCACACCAGCTCCACACAATGCTTGTCCAAAAGGTTTAAAAGTTGTTCCCAAAGGTCAGGGTTTTGTGCTTTGTCTTTTTTTGTACGCATCCAACCGTTTTCACGCCAACGCACTGCCCAGCCCTTCTCAATGGCATCTACAAGATACTTCGAGTCGCTGTAAAGTGTAACACTGCACTTTTCTTTAAGGGCTTCCAGTCCGACTATCGCCGCGGTAAGTTCCATACGGTTGTTGGTGGTTTCTCTTGCGCCCCCCGAAAGTTCCTTCTCCGCACCGTTGTAGCGAAGAATGGTGCCATAACCACCGGGCCCGGGGTTGCCGCTGCAAGCGCCATCGGTAAAAATTTCAACTTTTTTTAAACCATTCATTTATCGCACTGCTCCAAACCGATTTTTTAGTGTTTGGGGGATATTTTTCCCAAATTTTTCACCAAAATACATTGTATCACAAGTAATAAAAAAAATCTATATTATTTTCATAATTCTTTGAAAAATAATATAGATTTCACAATTTGACTTATTTCTGCTTTCCAAAAGGGCAAACCTTCATACAAATTCCGCAGACCACGCCTCTGCCTATGTGTTGGAACTTCTTCTTCATAAAGTCGCTGCACGCCTTTGCGTCGATAATCACATCACGCTCGTCGTCCTCACGCCATTTCTCGCCGCTGATTGCCATTGCAGGACAAGCTGTCGCACATATTTTGCAATCACCGCAACCTGATGGCAACACCTTATTCTCCTGTACAAAGGGATAATCTGTAAGGATTGTCCCCAGGCGAACCCGCGGGCCAAATTCACTTGACACAAAAAGTCCGCTGTTCCCCACAAAACCAAGCCCCGAAAGATACGCCGCATATTTGTGCGAGAATATCCCTTGCAACCCGTTTACCGATTGTGATGCGGCAACGGGAACAAAATTATGCCCCGCCTTGCCTAAGATAAGTCCTGCCCTTAAAGATATGTTGTCAATAAGGGTATTCACCGAGCGATAATGGTGAAAATATGTATGTGTCGGCTCGCTGTCGATTTGGTCGACAATGGCTTTGGACAGCGGAACCGCAAAAGACACCGCATAAGAAAGCCCAAAAGGATTCGGCTTTTCAAGGCGGCAAAATCCCACCTGCCCGGCGCCGTTTCCCAACAAAAATTCTTTAATCTGTGTTTGCATTTTCTGTCGCCCCCAATGCTTTTACCTTGTTTAAGTAATCAAGTGTATGGAACTCTCTGTCCAGTTGAATGGCAAGGTATGTCTGACTGACCTGGCTAAGATAGTTTATGGTCTTCTCTCCTGCCTCAAATGAAAAAATCTTTTTAAGGTCTGCAGCAGTTATGTAGGTTATTATTTTTCGCATTGAATCGCTAAGCTCGGCAACACCATTTCGTTCACCGATACAGTTCTTGCAGAAAATACTGCCATCCGCCAACGAAAGACCAAACAACCCCTCTGTGCAACCGCAACCGCCACAACTTTCCAGTTGCGGGGCATACCCCGCCGTCGCCGCAAGTCGCCATTCAAAAACAGTCTTGATTTTTTCGTAATGGCAAAGACCACGGTCAAGGGCAAAAAGGGTGTTTAACAGAAGCCGCAAAGTTTCGGTTTCAAACTCATCTTCGGTGGATGCACCGCTTGCCGCCTCGGCAAAGTACGAAGCATACGCCATTTTGTCTAAATCGCTTCTAAGATTTGTGAACCCCTCCAGAAGCGTCATTTCATCAAGGTTATAAAGGCCATTTTTTGATTTTGCCTTGTACATAACGATTTCGCTGTACGCAAAAAGCTGAAGTCCCGCAAGCATACGGGATTTCTTGGTTCGTACATTATTTGCAATTGCCGAAATCTTGCCAAAATCTTCCGTAAGAATGGTAACAATCAGACTTGTTTCACCGTACTTGGTCGTCTTTGTTACTATCCCTGTGGTCTTTATCAGCCCCAAATTCCTCACCCATCTCTAAATCTGTCGCCAATTGATTTATCAGCGTGTATTTAAGGTAATCATTTACATCTCCTGTGTTTAAAAAAGCACTCCATAACAACATTCTGTAGTCTTTCATAGCTTTTCCTCCGTTAATTCTAGCTATTGTTAGTATCCGAAAAAGGTGAAAGCTATATACTTGTTATTTTTTTCAAGTTGTTTTGAAATTTTTTTAATTGTATCATAAACGCAAATGAGTGTCAACTGTAAGTAGGGGATACTTCCCCTTTTACCCCTCTTGGGAATGGGTTTTCCACCGCCCTTAAATGAGAGTTTTCTCTAAAATAAAAAAGGGGAGCATTGCTCCCTTTTGAGTATTCTCAAAATACCGCCAATATCGGCGGTATTTCAGATGGAAAAAACGGAAAGCCAAAGAAATTATTTTTCAGGCTTTTCTTTTTTTGCAAATTTAATCAACGCAAAGCGTTTGTCGTCATTTTCGCAAGACTTAAGGTATTCTTCTTCAACCTCTTGTTGCAGTTTGATAAGTGAATTTATCTGGTCGGTTATTCCATTAAATGTTTTGTGGTAAAGTTTTTCAAAATCAGGCATTGTAGTATCTCTCCAAAATAAAAAAGTGCGCCAGCCAAAGCCAGCGCACGAAAAACGCATGGCTCTAACTAATGCGACTTAGTTATGGTTTAATCCTAAAACAGGGCTAAAGAGCACAGCGTTTTTTCCTGAAAGAAAAACACCTGTTTCAAGATTAAAAAATTTATTAAACT
>JAZNAJ010000269.1:0-12239 GCA_045586445.1 Clostridia bacterium
AATCCTCTGTGCGGTTTGCCCTTTTGCAAGCGGCACATTGGTAGTATACCACACCAACATCTTGCCGTCAACGAAAAAATTTTTCGTTTTTTGTAACAAAATGATGAATCTTCTAACCCTTGCCACCAACGGGAATTTTGATTGTAACCTTGGTGAACTCACCCAGACGACTCTCCATCGAGATTGTTCCGCCGTGGTTTTCGATTATCTCCTTGGCAATAGCAAGTCCAAGGCCTGTTCCGCCCTGTTCTCTTGACCGAGCCTTGTCAACACGATAAAACCTTTCGAAAATATGCGGAAGGTCTTGTTCGGGCACGCCCTTTCCCGTGTCTTCAATCTTTATATACACATCGCCATAAAGACAACTGGTAAAAACCTTTATACTTCCACCCTCAGGCGTGTACTTCATAGAATTGGAAATGATATTTTTAACCGCCCGTTCAATCTGATAAATATCCCCCATAATGCTTGGAACATCGTTCACTTTGTTGTAAGTAAGCTGTTGCTTTTTGTTTTCTGCCTCGATCCTGAAGGTTTCAACAATGTCCCGCACCAACATATCGGGGTCAAAAAATTCCTTATTCATATCAATACTCTGTGCGTCAAACTTAGAAAGTGTCAGCAAATTCTTCACAAGATTGGTCATTTTTTCCGTTTCGTTGTGGATTGTCTTAAGGAACGACTTGGTCATCTCGTCGCCCACAGGATAATTGTCAAGCAAAGTTTCGGTATATGTGCCGATGGTTGTAAGGGGGGTCTTCAGCTCGTGTGAAACCTCTGCAACAAACTTCTTTCGTGAAAGGTCAAGGTTAAATTGTTCGGTTACATCGCTGAACACACACACCACGCCCGCAATACGGTCATTTTCAAACTTGAACGGCAAAAAGTACGCCTTAAGGTGCTTGTGGTTGACCTCAATATCACGCATTTCGGTACGATACCGCGAAAGATAAATAAACGACGCCATATTGACATCAAGATTAAGGTCCGAGAAAAACTTGTCAAAACGGATTTCGGATATATCATCAATCCTCAGCATATTCTTTGCCTCCTGATTGATGGAAATAACCTCCTGCTTGGTGTTAAAAGCGATAATACCATTGTTGATATGCTCCAGAATGATTTCCAGCTTGTGCTTTTCGCCCGCAACCTCTGATATGGCGTTTTTCATTACACCGCCCATATAGTTAAAGGTTTCAACAAGCGTTCCAATCTCGTCCTGGGATTGGGCCTCAAGGTTGGACTCAAAGTTTCCCTCTGCAAAGTCCTCGGCCTTTTCGGTCAGCACCGAAATAGGGTTGGTAATAGTTTTGGACAAAAAATACCCCAAAAACACAGACGCCAACACCCCAAACAGCATTGCCTGAACAATTATATAAAGGATATTATGGGTAACACTGTTGACGCTTTGCTTGTTGTCGCGAATATAAAGTATATAACCGTTTTTGTTGTTGGAATCCCCCTCGATAAAATACGCATAGTCCATATACGCCGAGTTGGAACGGATATTGCGGCCTGTGCTTCCCGACATTGCACGAATAATATTTGGGGTTTTTTCCACCGCACCAACGCCTACGCCGGTAGTGAAAATTCTGCTTGCGTCTTTGGCATTAAGCACCGCACATTGCCTTTGTTCCGAAAGCCCCAGTTGGCTTGAATATGCCGAAATAACCGTGTTTACGCGGTTTGCTTTGTCCTCGTGGGAAAGGTTTGAGGCAAGCGGCTCAGTTACCGCCGAAACAAATTCGCCCTGCATAACCTTGTCCATCTGGTTGCGAAAGCTGTCGCTGTAGAGTCTGACAACACTGCCAAACATATAAACGCCCACAACCACCATAATTGCAAGAACAAGTGCTACAAAGATGCAAACTATTTTCCATTGCATTTTTTTGAACATAACTACATTCCCCGTGTTACTTAGATTTTGTTTTTAACCAGATATTCATAGTCCTTTTGCCGACTTTCGTAAACCTCGCTGAATGCCCTTGCCATAGCTTTGTAATAAAGATAATCTGCACTGCCCTCGGCAGAATCCTTTGCCAGCCGTGCAAAGCGATTTGCCCGCTCGCGCACATTCATATCGTTCCAGTCCTGGGGTGCATACAAATCTCTGCGGAGTCTGTATTGCGTCATAATCCCCGCATACGCAGTCTTTTCAATATGTTCACTTGTGAATCTGTCTTCGTCAATCCGATGCTCCACAACCGACCTTGGGTTAAGTGCCACCCTTTTGTTTATCTGCTCCATCATAAAGCAAACCAGGGTTTCCTCACCGCCTGCAAAGTCGTTACCCACTCTGCCATAGCCCGTGCGGAATCCGCCTATTCGGCGCAGTTCCTTTGTTCTTGCTCCAAAGTTTGCACCATAGGGGAACTCGCCGTAATCCTTTGCGCACCTTACATCATCGCCCTTGATAAAGAGGTTGCTCCAAAGGCCTAAGGTGTTGTCGGTAACAAGTTCTTTTGCTGATTGCGGAACAATTACCTTAACCTGTCCGCCCACAACCCCCAGCTCGCTGTCGGCGTCAAAGGCGCGGATAGTTTCGCTGACAACCGAGCGTTCAAGAACCGCATCGTCATCAACATAAAGCACATACTCACCCCGTGCCGCCCAAAGCCCTGTATTCCTTGCAAAGGAAAGACCCTTAAGCGGAGCGGTGAAATAACTGACCTCAAGTTCAGGGTTGTTAGCCTTAACTAACTGAACAAGTTCTTTTATATCGTTATCCCTGAAACTGTTGTTTACAAAGACAAGCTCGTAATCTTTTTTTGAAGCATCCTGATTGCAAATAGACTCAAGACACGCCTTCAGTGTGTCCGATAGCTTGTGAGTGCACAAAACAACCGACAACTTGTACTTCCAATCGTCTTCGGTTTCAATTCTGCCCTCAAGTCTGTAAAGCAGGTCATTCTTCACCCTTGCGTCAAGGAAGCCAAACATTGCAGGCACATCATCAAAAGCATATTCGGGCAAATCAAAATTCTGTTCTGCTTTTTCGCCAATTTTTGCAACCACATCAAAGTATTCTTTGTCCTTGGCATCAACATCAACGCCGATTTTTATGGTATCCTGAGGCAACTCAAAATCTGCCCTTTCGCCACCGAAGGAGATAAAGCAAACCTGCGAACACGCCTCACCAAAGAACAACTTGCCAAAATCTTCTTCAACCAATATGATATGTCCTGCCCGCCTTAGTTCATCTTTAAAGGCTTCGGCAATCTTTTCGTTCTGCTGGTTAGTCTTGACAAACCACAGTAGCGGTGTCATATAAAAATCACGGCGGAAGTCGTCAAGAACCATTAATTTATAACGGCTTTTTGTTATGCCAAGCTCCTTATCCTTTGCCGTCAGCGAGCCATCATGCCAACGATAGGAATAGCATGGCTCCAAAAAGTCTGTATGTTCTATGCCGCACAGATTGTTCATACGCATCCAATAATCATAATCCTCAAGAGTGTGCTTAAAGCTGGAATATGCACCCAGCACTTCCTTGGCACTCTTGCGGTACATAAACGCCGCACCGATTGTGTTATTGGCATAGGTGTTAAGTTCGAAAACATTCTGCGGAAAGATAACATTTCCGCTGCCAAAGGGAAATTCAAACCATCCGTGCTTGCGAAGGCGTTTGCCCTTGGCGTCAATAAGACGCATATTGGCAAAAACCATCCCCGTATCGGGTTTTGCCTTGAGGTCAGCAACCATCTTCTCAAGGAAGTCCTTGTCCATCACATTATCAGCCGAGGTCCAGGTCAAAAACTCGCCTCTTGCCAGATTGAATCCTCGGGACAGCGTTCTTGGAATCTTTTTATTTTCCTGAGTGAACACCCTGATTCGCGAATCCGTTTTGGAGTATTCCTCGGCTATCTTAAGACTGTCGTCCTTGGACCCGTCGTTTATTATAATCAATTCAAAATTAGTATAGGTCTGCTGAAGCACCGACTCGATTGAATCGGCAAGGATGTCGCCACCATTGTAAACAGGCAAAACAACACTGACCAAATCGTCAACCTGCGGTACATGCACCTTTGAAAGGGGCAACGGGTATACCTTGTCCCTGTCTTGCTTATAACGGATAAATTTGTACTGATAGAGATTGAGCGGTCTTTTTTCTGCCGCCTTTGGTCCCAAAATCAACTTTTTAAAGAAGTCAAACATTTGTTTAGTCCTCCTGTATTTCTTTCATATATTCCAAAAGCCTTGTCCACGCATCCAGATAGCATTTTTTGTAGTAAATATCCAAAGCATCGGCTTTTTTTCTTGTAAGAATACTTATTTCACGATTGGTAATTTTGATTTGATTTTTCACATAACGCCTTGTCCAGCCAATTTTTGTGTGCAAATCAATAAAGAATCTGTAGGTGGTTATCGTGCCCGCCATAATGGTCTTTTTGACATGCTCCATAGAAAACCTTGAAAGGTCTACACGGTGCAAAACCTTTGCTCTTGGCTGAAGCCCTATCCCATAGCCTATTTCCATCATCTTAAAGGCAAGGGCCGTTTCCTCGCCGCCTGCAAAATCGTTTCCCACTCTGCCATAACTCATACGGAATCCGCCAAGCATCCAGATCGCCTTGCGCCTTACCCCATAATTCGCGCCATACGGAAACTCAAATTGCTGAGTAACTTCGCGGAAGGTATTCCCCGAAATCTTGAACTGACTCCAAAGGCCTTCCCAACCCTTGCGAACCACCTTGGGTGTGGGGAACGGTTTGTCCAGTATAACCTGACCGCCCACAATACCCATATCGGGGTGGTATTTAAATCCGCTGTAAATCTCTTCAAGCAAATAATAATCTGCAAGAACATCGTCATCCAGGAAAAGTAAATACTCGCCCTTGGCGTTCCACATACCCACATTGCGGGCATAGGAAAGGCCCTTTTGGGGTGCTGCAATATACCTGATAAGCCCGTCAAACTCTTTGTATTTTTTCCTGAACTCCTCCACATCGGCACGGATACCCGATGTGAACGGAGCATTATCAACAACAATAATTTCGTATTCCTTTTTGCTGAGGGACTGACGGATAACCGACCATATTGCATCAATCAGCTTTTCGCCGCGCATATATGTACAAATAATAATAGAAATTCGCTTTTCGATTTCAGGCGGGTCATCAACAAGGCGTTCCAGAGCAAAAAGAATATCGTTCTTTATTTTGCCCTCGACCAATCCAAAAAGGCTCTTGCCGTCAGATACACCAAACCATCCCCGATATCCGTCAAGTTTTTTTGGCGGTGCACTTGTTTGTGAGGATACCAGCATATTAAAGGCGTCATTCGCCTCAACATCATCACTTGATGCGACCAAAATTCTGCCCGAAAAGTTTTTCAGTTTTGCCAAAAGCTCACTGTTTGGATTGTTGCCGAAATGAACATAGCAAAAGCACGAATATTCCTCGCCTATGCCAACCGAAAGTGCATCTTCAAGGCTCATCAGCACATGCCCCGCCTTCTCTATTTCTTCTTTAAAATCCCTATACATGGGGTTTTCGTGGTCTTCTGCATCAACCACCCACACAAGAGCCGACATATAGAAATCACGGCGGAAGTCGTCAAACACCATCAGTTTATAGCGGTTTTTGGTAATTCCCAATTCCTTATCATGTGCTGTAAGCGACTCGCGGTGTATTCTGTACAGATAAAGCGGACGGTCGTCGTCGGTATGCTCGATTCGGAGCAATGAATTCATCCTCATCCAATAATCATAGTCCTCAAGATTGGTCTTGAACTTAGAATAATCGCCAAGAATATACGCCGCCGAGCTGCGGTACATAAACGCCGCACCGATTGTGTTGTTGGCGTAAGTGTTGAGGCAGTTTGTATCCTTTGGCAAGCATACATTGCCCGAGAACAACGGCTTTTCAAACCAGAAATGCCCCCTCTTTATACGCCCGTTACCGTCAATCAACCGCATATTGCCATAAACCATCGAAACATCGGGTTTCTTTTTAAGGTCATTAACCATTACTTCAAGGCAATAGTCAAGCATAATGTTGTCTGCCGAGGTCCAGGTAAAGAACTCGCCCTGCGCCTCGCGGAACCCAACCGACAAAGCAGTGGGCAGTTTTTTGTTTTCCTGATTGATTATTTTAATTCGGCTGTCTTTTTGGGCATAGCCCTCAATGATTTCTTTTGTCCTGTCTGTGGAACCATCGTTTACAATTATAAGTTCAAAATTCTTATAGGTCTGCCTTAAAACGCTTTCAACAGAGCTTGCCACAACCTTTTCGCCATTGAAAACAGGCAAAACAACCGAAACAAGCCCCTCGGTCTTTGGAGTGGAAACCGCCGAAAGCAAATATCCCGACATTTCCACCCTTGCCCGCTTATAACGCAAAAACTTCTGTGCGCAAAACTTCAGCCACCGTTTTTTATTCTTTTCAATATTCTCGCGATGAAAACCCTCGTTGATGCCCTTGCGCAAAGTTACCCAAAGCCCCATCCTCTTGTAGTCCGAGATTTCAAGAAGCGAACGAACAAACGCGATACCTGTTTTTTGAAGAAGTTTTTCAATTTTAAGACCTGTTCGCCAAACATATGTGTCGTGCAGGTCAAGTTCCTCCTGTTTGTGTTGCTTTGCCTCAAACTGAATCTGCATTATTGCGTTGCGGTCAGCCTCAATTCTTTCTTTCAGGCCTTCAATCAACTTCTCTGCTTCCATCAGTTTTTCGCGGTCGGTTTTATTTGGGTTAGTTTTTCCTAACTCTTTTGGCATTTCATTTTTCTCATTCATAGCATTATCATCCTATCACAATCTCTGCAGGCTCTTTATATACGCCCAGATATTCGCGGTCGGTGAGTATTTTTATGTATGCCGCACCTTCAATATAATCAAAATAGCTTATGGGAAGTGTGTCGCGGTGTTCAAGCCCTGCGGTCAGGGTATATTCGCCGCAATTAAGGTTTGCCGCGAACTTGAATGTAACACTGTTCAGCCCCGTATTCTCAAATCGCATATCGTAATCGTGAAGGGCAAACACCATAAGATCTGTGCCGCTTTTGTCCTTAATTGATATGGCAAACCCTGTGGTTGAAAGGTCGGCATCGTCAGGGATGTCCACCAATACTTCAACCGTGATTTCCTCGCCGCAATTAAATATTTCGGTTTCGTCATCACCCTTGAAAAGCCGCACATTCTTGACAGTTCCAATGTCCGAGCCAAATCTGTTTATGGCATCGAACTGTTTTTCCTCCACAAGCTCTTTTTCTTTTTTCTTTTTGTTGATAATCGCCATTGCATCGGTTTCGTTGCTTGTGATAAACTCCATATATTTTGACGAAACATTGTTCACATCGCCGTCCATAACCACTTTTCCGCCATCAAGCCAGATGGCACGGCTGCAAAATCTGCGTACCGCGTCAATATCGTGGCTTACAAAGAGGATGGTCTTGCCTTTTTCTTTCATTTCCTCAAACTTGTTATAGCATTTTGCCTGAAACCGATAGTCGCCCACCGCCAATGCCTCGTCAACAATAAGGATTTCAGGGTCGGTGTTGATAGCAACCGCAAAGGCAAGGCGCACAAACATACCGCTTGAATAGTTTTTTACGGGCTGATTGATAAAGTCGCCAATCTCCGCAAACTCGCAGATTTCCTCAATCTTTGCAGACATTTCCTCGCGGGGGATGCCCATAATTGTACCGTTTAAATATATGTTTTCTATCCCCGTATACTCCGGGTTAAAGCCTGTTCCAAGTTCCAGAAGTGCCGAGATGGATCCACGCATTTCCTTTATGCCCTCGGTCTGGTTTATTACCCCCGTAAGGATTTTAAGAAGCGTCGACTTCCCTGAGCCATTTTTTCCTATTATACCCACGGTTTCGCCCTTTTCAATATTAAACGAAACATCCCTCAGGGCATAAAAATCCCGTATTTTGTGGCTGTACTTCTTGGGGAAAAGCGATTCCTTAACCCTCTCGCCGGGGTTTTTGTACATCTTGTAAACTTTGGTAAGATTTTTTACTTCAATCATGAAAACTTACAACGACCAAGCCGGTCGGCTCCTTCTTTGGTTATTTGCCTTTGGCGGATGTGGGCATCCGCCTCTTTAAAAGACGATGCCCACAAAAATTCCCACTATAATTCTCTTATATACTCCGTAAAGGTGATATAAATACCCTTTTCGGTTTTAATCTTTTCTTCGCTTTTGATTGTCCAGCCACCGATTTTGTCAAGGTTTACCAAGTGCTTATCCGCATCATAGCTTTTGTCGATTCTGGTAATATACGCCCTTTGACAAAGTGGCTCCATGGCAGTATAAACAGCCTCGCCGCCGATTACAAAAATATCCTCATCGGCATAGTTTTCCCTGGCAAGCTCCACCGCCTTTTCAATACTGTCGCAAACCTCTGCTCCCTCCACCTTAAAGCTTTTATCTCGGGTCAGGATAATATTCAGTCGATTTGGAAGCGGCTTTTGGTTCGGGAACGACAAAAAAGTATTCTTGCCCATAATCACAGCCTTGCCCTTAGTGGTTTCTCTGAAAAACTTCATATCCTCAGGGATATGGTCAAGAAGTCCGTTGTCCTTGCCAATTCCCCAATTTTTGTCTGCTGCAGCAATCATATTCATAAATGTCTACCTCGCAAATTCAAATTATATTGCAATAGGAATGTTCTTTATCTGTTCGCCCTTTTGATAATTTTCAAGAACAAAATCATCCACGGTGAAGTCATAAAAATTCTTTATGTCCTTGTTAATAATCAATTTTGGCGCATCAAACTGCTTTCTCTCGATAAGCTCCTTTACGACGGGGATATGCCTGTCGTAAATATGTGCATCGGCAATAACATGGACCAATTCGCCCGCCTCAAGACCGCTGACCTGAGCAAACATCATAAGCAGTGCCGAATACTGCACCACATTCCAGTTGTTTGCTGCCAGAACATCCTGAGAGCGTTGATTTAATATTCCGTTTAACCGATTTCCCGACACATTAAAGGTCATACTGTAGGCACAAGGGTAAAGATTCATCTGTGAAAGGTCGCTGTGTACATAGATGTTTGTCATTATTCTGCGACTGTATGGGTTGTTTTTAAGGTCAAAGAGAACTCTGTCAACCTGGTCAAACTCGCCCTCAGGGTATTGGTGTTTTACCTGCATCTGATACCCGTAAGCCTTGCCTATAGAGCCATTTTCATCTGCCCAGCTATCCCAGATATGGCTGTTTAAATCATTTATGTTATTTGATTTCTTCTGCCAAATCCAAAGAATTTCGTCAATAGCACTTTTGAGGTATGTGGGGCGAAGTGTCAGTATGGGAAACTCCTTTGAAAGGTCATACCTATTGACAACGCCAAACTTTTTTATGGTATGGGCAGGTGTGCCGTCTTCCCATTTTGGGCGGACATTGCACTCGTCATCAGCCCAACCGTTTTCGATTATATCGCGGCACATATCTACAAAAATTTTATCTGCTTTGCTCATTTTCTTCTCCTTGAAGTGAATTTTGGAAAACTTTTTTCTTTATGAGATTAGATATCCAGATTAACTACCGTTTTTGAATACTCTTCGATAAAGTCGCGTCTTGGCTCAACCTTGTCGCCCATAAGGATTGTAAAGGTTTCGTCAGCTCTTCTTGCGTCTTCCAAATCAACTCTCAGCATAATTCTTTTTTCAGGGTCCATTGTGGTTTCCCAAAGCTGGTCAGGGTTCATTTCACCAAGACCTTTGTAGCGTTGGATTGAAGCATCGGGGATTTCCTCAAGTGCTTTCTTTAAATCCTCGTCGTTATATGCGTAAATAACCTTTTTGCCCTTGTAAACCTTGTAAAGCGGCGGTTGTGCAATGTACACATGCCCCTGTTCGATAAGCGGCTGCATATATCTGAAGAAGAATGTCAGAAGAAGTGTACGGATATGTGCACCGTCCACATCGGCATCGGCCATAATAACAACCTTGCCGTAACGGATTTTTACAACATCAAAATCACTGCCTATTCCCGCACCGATTGCAGTAATAACAGGAAGAAGTTTTTCGTTGTTGAAAACCTTGTCAATCTGCGATTTTTCAACATTAAGCATCTTGCCCCAAAGCGGAAGAATTGCCTGGAATCTTCTGTCCCTGCCCTGCTTGGCACTGCCGCCCGCAGAATCACCCTCGACGATATAAATCTCGGTAAACTCGGTGTCCTTTGACGAGCAGTCTGCAAGTTTTCCGGGCAGTGTGCTGCTTTCAAGTGCCGACTTTCTTCTTGTGTTTTCTCTTGCCCTCTTTGCCGCCTCTCTTGCCCGTGATGCAGTCAAAGCCTTGTCAACAATTATTCTTGCAACAGCGGGGTTTTCTTCCATAAATTCACTCAGTTTCTCGTTGAGCATCTTCTCAACAATGGTACGCATCTCGCTGTTTCCAAGCTTTGTCTTGGTCTGGCCCTCGAACTGTGCCTCGGTAACCTTGACCGAAATTATACACGCCAATCCCTCGCGGACATCTTCACCCTTGAGGTTTTCGTCATTTTCTTTAATAAGCTTATACTTTCTTGCATAATCGTTGATTACCTTGGTAAGTGCCGAACGGAATCCTGTTTCGTGGGTACCGCCCTCGGTGGTATTGATGTTGTTTGCAAAGCTTTGTATATCCTCGGTGTAACCGTCGTTATACTGAAGTGCAACCTCTGCCTCGGAATTTTCACGAACGGAATTTACATAAATAACCTCGTCGTGAATGGCGGTTTTGTGGCGGTTGAGGTACTGAACAAATTCCTTAATACCACCCTCATAGTGAAGAACCTCCTCGCGCAGTTTTCCGTTTTGGTCAGGTCTTTCGTCTTTTAGGATAATCCTTACGCCCGCATTCAAAAACGCTTGCTCGCGAAGTCTTTTGTGAAGAACTGAGTAGTCATATTCAAGCTCCTCAAAGATTTCGCTGTCAGGCTTGAAGTGAACAAATGTTCCTGTTTTGTCGGTCTTGCCGATTACCTTGAGAGCTTCCTGTTTTTCGCCTCTTATATATTTTTGATAGTGTATATTTTCTCCATCATAAATCTCAACTTCAAGATACTCAGAAAGCGCATTAACAACCGACGCACCAACGCCGTGCAGACCGCCCGAAACCTTGTATCCGCCACCGCCGAACTTTCCGCCGGCGTGAAGAACGGTAAACACAACCTCAACTGCAGGCAGCCCCGTCTGTGCCTGAATACCAACAGGTATACCACGCCCGTCGTCGCGCACAGTTATAGAGTTGTCCTCTTTGATGGTAACCACAATCTCTTTGCAATAGCCTGCCAATGCCTCGTCGATGGAGTTGTCCACAATTTCGTAAACAAGATGGTGCAGACCCCTTGATGTGGTCGAACCAATGTACATACCCGGCCTTTTTCTTACAGCTTCAAGACCCTCAAGTACTTGGATTTGACTCTCGTCATAGGTTGTTTCTACAGGTACATTTGTAATGTTGTCCGCCATAGTTATTTACCTTACCTTTCTGATTTTCGATGTATCAATAAATCTTTATACTTCTTTTTTAATAGACATTTTCTCTCTTTTTAATTCGTCCCGCCAAAGCCTTGGTGGAAATGTTGGTTATATAAACAACCGATTGTCCCTTTTCCTCGCAAACAACGATTGATTTTGGAAGTTCTTCCGAAACATTTCTCACAAAACCCTCTTCTTCCACAATCTTTAAAAATTCCTTGGAATACTTTGAAACAGAGGTGCTTTCAAGGTCTAAAATCGATATTATATTTTTGGTGTTTACAACAGTTTCGCTGCCTAAATGGAGGTACATTCTGTAAGTCGCCCCTTTTCAATTTTAAAAAACTTGCCGTCTTTCAAACTTTCAAACTTCTCACCGTCGGTGGCGGTAATAAAAATCTGACCCTTGTTGATTTTGTTAATTATAAAATCCTGCCTTTTTGAATCAAGCTCGCTCATTATATCGTCAAGAAGAAGAACGGGATATTCCCCCGTTTCCTCACAAAAAAGCTCAATCTCAGCAATTTTCTGCACAAGAATCGAGGTCTTTTGCTGACCTTGTGAACCAAACGCCTTAAGGTCAGAGCCATTTATTACAAATTCAATATCGTCGCGATGTGGACCGAAGATACTCTCTCTGTATTTAACTTCTCTGCCTCTTAATTTTACCATACTTTCGGCAAAAAAGGCGGACAAGTTTTCGACATTATTTTCATCCACCCTTATTCCATTGGAAATATAGTTCATTGCAAGCTCTTCCTTACCCTCGGATATTTCCAATTGAATTTCTTTTGCTATCTTCTCAATCTTTTTTATATATTTAT
>JAZNAJ010000270.1:0-6661 GCA_045586445.1 Clostridia bacterium
AAAGTCCCATTGCCGGGTAGTATTTATACTCGCCGCCAACATTTTTAACCTTTGTTTCAATATTACATACACCTAAGATGCATGTCTGGGGAGGATTGATAACAGGAGTAAAGCTTTCGATACCCATGCTGCCCAGGTTGGTAACTGTGAAGCTGCCGCCTGTGAGCATGTCGGGAGCTATTGTTCCATCCTTACATTTTCCTGCAAGCTCTTTAGCTTCTGCTGCAATCTCGTTTAAAGATTTATTGTTAGCACCAAAGATTGTGGGAACAAGTAAGCCTCTTGGAGTATCAACTGCCATACCGAGATGTACATTGTTAAAGAATTTGATTGTGTCGCCAAGATAGTGAGCGTTACAATCCTTGTGGTTTGGAAGAGTTTTTGCTACTGCATACATAACAAGGTCGTTGAGAGTGATGTTGGAGAGTCCGAGTTTTTCCATGTTAGCTTTAACTTTGCTTCTGTAAGCCATAATTTCCGTAGCATCAAAGGAAGCATTGAGTGTAAGCTGAGCCATTTCGGAAAGTGATGCGTGCATTGTTTTAGCAATAACCTTACGGATGTTAGGTGTTTTAACCTCTTCAAAATCATTTGCCGGAGCTGCCTCAGCTGCCGGAGCTGCTGCACATGCACCAATATCGTTAACAGAAATTCTGCCGCCGATGCCTGTGCCGACAATGTCTGCACCGAAAGCACCTTTAGCCGCAGGAGTTGTCATAAGACCGGCATCAATCATAGCCTGAATGTCTCTTTCAATAACTCTACCGTTAGGACCTGTTGCTGTTGCATAATGATAATCTACATTGTGTTTGTCCGCAAGAGCTTTTGCTCTGGGAGAAATAAACACATTGTCAGATGCTTCTTTCTTTACTTCTACGGGTGCAGCCACAGCTACAGGAGCTGCCGCTTCTACCGGAGCTGCCTCTGCTGCAGGAGCCTCTTCCTCTTCGGATGCAGGTTTCAGAGCAGAAATATCTTCACCCGGGTTGCCTATTGCACAAACGGGTGTAAGACAGGGAATGTCGTCCCCTTCTTCAAAAAAGATACCAAGCATTGTGCCTGCTTCTTTTGCTTCTTCATCAAATGTAGCTTTGTCTGTTTCATATGTAAATAAAACATCGCCAACTGCTACACTGTCGCCTTCGTTTTTATGCCATTTTGCAATGATACAGCTTTCAACCGACTGTCCCTGCTTAGGCATAAGAATTGCTGTTGCCATGGATATATCCTCCTTTTACTTTATATACATTATTTAAGCATAACCTGGCCGCCGGTAACCGGAATAGCCTGGCCTGTTTCATACGCCTGCTCCATGCAGTACATAATAGCCTTTGCCACATCTGAAGGCCAGCAGCCTCTGTTCATGGGAACTTTGGCTTCGTAAGCCTTTTTAACATCTTCAACAGTTTTCGCACCGGGGATTTTTCCTGCGTTAAGGTACTGAACAAACAGACCTTTTTCAGGATCGGACCAGAGCGGACCTTCAAAGAAGTTGCCGGGACAAACTGAGTTTACTTTTATATTGTACTCAACAAGCTCGAGCGCAAAGCTCTGTGTAAGACCTATGCCGCCAAATTTGCTGCCTGCGTATGCAAAGTTTTTGTTACTGCCTTCAAGACCGGATTTTGAGTTAACCTGAATGATGTCAGCATAGTAATCTTTATTAAATCTATGCTGGATTTTCATTGTACGACTTGCGTATTTTGCGCCGAGGAAATATGCATTGTAGTTTACTTTGTTTGTGAACTCCAGCGTCTGAAGTGTCATTTCCTCAAGGTTTCCGGCTTTTGCGATACCGGCATTGTTAACATAAGCATCAAGTCCGCCAAACTCAAGGACTGTATCTATAATAAGCTCTTTTGTAGATTCTTCGCTTGTAACATCTACCTTTGCGGGCATAACATTTGCTCCGTAGGTTTCAGCGAGAATTTTGCAGTTTTTCTCTGCAAGTTCATAGTTTAAGTCAGCAATAACAACTGCACCGCCAGCCTTTAAAAGCTCTTCCGCAATACCCTGACCAAAACCCTGTGCACTACCTGTTACAATAATAATCTTATCCGCAATTCTTCTGTAGCAGCTGCAAGGTGTATATTCCCCCTTGCCACCAATGAGCCTCTCTGCTGCTGCATCCGCAGCCGCCTTACAATCACCTGCCGCAAATACTGCAAAGCCTTCAACTGCAACATATTCGGGCACTCCGTCAAATTCTTTAATTGCTTTTTCAATAGCAGCATACTGCTCATCAAGATTTTCGATGAACTTTACGGAAACTGCTTTTTTACCGCTTAAATCATAGTTTTTTTCGGATGCAACGGTTTTTACACTAAAACCGTTTTCGCCAAGTAACATTCTGATTGCAGGCGCTATCTGAGCCGCTCTTTCCTTGTCAAAACCTTCATAAAATTTCATATATTACACCTCGATATCTTTCGCATTTGCAAGGAGATAATCCTCCGCTTCTTTACACCACAGACCATTTGCTTTTGCAACAATCTCAGCAAGGTCAGCATAGAATTTGTCTGTTTTGCCAAGCTCTGCAAAATCGGCAATAGCTGTCATAGGCATATCCTTGTGTGTGTAAACAAGCTTTTTGCCGCCGGGGATACTCGGCAGATTAAGTGTTGTTTCAACAGTACTTGTAAGACCGCCGACATGAGTAATCATAGCGGCAGGATTGATAATGCCTTTTTCCATAAGCGCAATGGATTCTCTCATATCATCTGTATTACCGCCACTTGTACCAACAACATGAGTTGATGCATAGTGAACATTGTAGAAGTTGAATTCAGCCTTGAACTCTGTGTTTGTAGGACCTGCAAAGAAGTTCAGACAGCCGTCCTTTCCGAGGATTGCATCGCCCTGTTCAACAACCGGTTTAACCGGAGCGTAAACAAACACATCATCATAGCCATCTCCACCCGAGATTTCCTTAAGATATGCAACCGGATCGTCAACCTTAGCCGTGTTTACATACTTAAGCTCAACACCATTTTTCTTTGCTTCCTCAACAGTGAGAAGCTGTGACGCTCTTTCAAGTCTTGCATCATCAATGTCTGTTACAACAAGAAGAGAAGGCTTTCTGTCGCAGTGGATTGCATAGTCAATAGCACCCAGTCCCATAGGACCAACACCCGCAAGAATAGCACATTTACCTCCTTCAACTATACCCATATCATGAACATAGCTTCCTGCAGTTGTGTGATAGTTTGCATGGAATCCGCCAACAATACAGCTCATAGGTTCGGAAAGCGAACCGTAGAAGTATGCATCCCCGCTGTAGTGAAGCAGACATTTTTCTTCCATAAACATGGCCGGTACGATTGCATAGGTGGAATCGCCGCCGATATTTTTAAATGAATATCCCGGAGCATCAAGGCTGCCGTTATAGTTGATTGCGGGCTGGATGGAGAATTTATCACCGGGTTTCCATTCATCTTTCCATTTTTCACCAACTTCAACAACTTCGCCACAGAACTCATGACCGATAATTACCGGATTTTCTGCAACATCGTTTGGAACTCTCTTGTGTTTGCTGCCCTGAATTGCCGCTTTGTAAGATGACATACAAATACTGTCCGAAATAATTTTAACAAGTATTTCATCATCTTTAATAGCGGGAAGTTCAAAGGTTTCAAGTCTTAAATCTTTTTCGCCGTAAATTCTTACTGCTGTAGTTTTCATATCTTTTTACCTTTCCTCTATATAATTTTTATTCCTTTAGCTTTTACTTCTTTTGCAATATGTGCAGGAAGCGGACTATCTGTAACAATAATATCAATGTCGTCAAGACCGGCAAATGTGAACATATGGGTTTTTTCAATTTTTGTGGTATCCATCATCAGCACAACTTTTTTTGCTTTGCTGATAACCGCTTTTTTCACTTCGCACTCATTTAAGCTTCCGGCAGTAAAACCGCTGTCCGAAGCGTATCCGCTGGTGGAAATAAACGCAGTATTAATATTTGTGTTTTTCACAAAGTCAACACTTACCATACCGGACACCGAAAAGTTTTCCCTCGAAAGCTGACCCCCTATCATTGTAACCTCTATTTTTTTGCGCCTTGTAAGCTCAATTGCTACATTGGGCGCACCAGTCAGCACCGAAAGAGTTATATCAGGCACACTTTCTGCCAGGCACATTGCAGTCGTTCCAGAGTCTATGTAAATATTTTCATTTTCGGTTATAAGTTCAGCCGCCTTACGCCCGATAAGTTTCTTCCCTTCAGGATTTTCCTCCATGCGCCTTGAATAAATCTCCTCTTTTATCATTCGTTTTGAAAGAGATTTTATGGACCTTGCTCCGCCTCTTATACGGATGATTTCTCCCATCCTTTCAAGCTGCTCAAGGTCGCGTCTTAAAGTCATTGCTGATACATCGGGAAGCATCTTTTCAAGTTCCGACAACTTAACCTCGTCCATTTTCTGAATGTAAGCGTTAACAGCGTCAATTCTTTTTTGCATCCGTCTGCGCTCCCTTAATTTTTATAAATGTTAAAATGTAACAAAAAAATGTTCATTTATATCATACGCCTATTTTTAATTTTTGTCAATAGAAAACCAATATTTTTTTGACTTTTTTTAAAGTTTATGTTATACTTATAATATAATATGGAAAATTATGTCCGTATGGGATTATTTGTCCCTGCCAGACAATATTATTTAAGGAGGAAAACGCATGTATCATAACCTGAAAAAGCTTATATCTTCAGCCGACCGGATGCTGCTTATTCTTCCGGTGATTCTGTCGGTGTTTGGCATAGTTATGATAGCAAGTGCTACAAAGTCATACGATGGCGGGTTGAAATTTATAATTGTTCAGTCGGGCGCTTTCATTATAGGACTTGTGCTCATGCTTACCATGCTTTCCTTTGACTTTGAGCGTTTCAAGGAAAAACCCGTTTTATGGTATTTTCTATGTATATGCCTGCTTTTGTTCGTGCTACTTTTCGGTACTGAGGAGGCGGGTACAAAAGGTTGGATAAGATTTGCAGGAATAGGTATTCAACCGTCTGAGTTTGTTAAAATAGGATTTGCAATTACATTTGCACGCCATCTTGAATCGTTTGGCGATTCAATAAACCGCCCCCTGCCACTTCTTGGGGTTTTTCTCCATGCCGGAGTGCTGATAGGGCTTGTGCTTCTGCAACCCGACTACGGCACTGCAATGGTATATATATTCATGTTTATCTGCATGATTTTTGCCGCAGGCATAAAATATAAAATTTTGCTTTCATTTGCAGGTGCGTTTACTGTTTTCGCTCCGCTTGCATGGTTTTTTATTTTAAAACCTTACCAGCAGGACAGAATATTATCTTTCCTCAGTCCCGAAAGTGACCCTGCAGGCGCAGGATATCAGGTTATGCAATCCAAAATTGCAATTGGATCGGGAGAGTTTTCCGGGAACGGAATTTTTTCCGGCACACAAACTCAGCTCGGACTTTTACCTGCAAAGCATACCGACTTTATTTTTGGTGTTATCGGCGAAGAACTTGGCTTTATAGGTTGTTTTGCCGTAATTTTAATACTTCTTACCATAATAATCAAATGCTTTATAACAGGCATGAACGCACGCACTGATTACGGAAAATTTTTATGCATCGGCCTTGGTGCAATGCTTCTTTTCCAGATGTTTGAAAACATTGGAATGTGCATAGGTGTAATGCCCGTAACCGGTATTCCGCTGCCCTTTTTAAGTTACGGCGGCTCATCTATGGTAACAAGTATGACGGCTCTCGGGCTTGTGCTGAGCGTAAGCGCCCGTCAGAAAATGATTAATTTTTAGAGGTGTTGATTTTTGGATAACAGAGCAATCGGCGTGTTTGATTCGGGGCTCGGTGGTCTTACATGTGTCAAAGAAATAATGCGTCTGCTTCCCGGAGAAGATGTAATATATTTCGGCGATACCGGCAGAGTTCCCTATGGTTCACGCTCTCCCGAAACAATAATAAAATATTCGGCAGGCGATGTCAGATTTTTAAAAAGCTTTGACATAAAGGCTGTCGTTATAGCCTGCGGAACTGTCAGTTCAATCGCGATAGAACATCTTAAATCAAGGTTTGACATTCCAATTATTGGCGTGGTTGAGCCTGCGGTCAGTGCAGCTGTAAAATCTACTGTTAATAACAAAATAGGCATAATTGGAACAAGCGGAACCATTTCCTCCGGCAAATATGCAAAACAGATAAAAGAGCTTTTGCCCGAAGCCATGGTTGTCCAGACCGCATGTCCCCTTTTTGTTCCATTTGTTGAAAACGGATTTTTAAACCACCCGGCAACAAAAATGATTGCAGAGGAATATCTTTCCGATATAAAATCTTCCTCTGCTGACACACTTATCCTGGGATGTACACATTATCCATTGATAAAACCGCTTATCGGTGATATAATGGGAGAAAATATAGCTCTTATTGACCCCGGGGTTGAAACCGCCTCACGGCTAAAAGATTATTTAACCGCCAACCATATGCTCACAGGCGAAAAAACCGGCGAATACAGTTTTTATGTAAGTGATAAGGTGGATAATTTTGAAAATTTAGGCGGTATGTTTCTTGGCAGAGAAATAAAAGGCTCGGTCCATACTGTTGATATAGAAAAATATTCGGAGTAATAAAATTCTTATGAAAAAAGAAGTTACAATTGTAATGGATACCGAAAGTATCCCG
>JAZNAJ010000271.1:0-6921 GCA_045586445.1 Clostridia bacterium
CTGCAAACGAATTTATGGTAGCACTTGTTGCCGATACCGAAAATATTTCGCTTGAAGCCAAAGGTTATACACTCAGGATTGTCCGTTCAATCAATGAATTTGTCGAAAAAATCGCCCTTATGGAAGACGGAATTGACGACAGAGTAATTGAGCTTTACAAGATTATGCTTGAAGACCAGTTCGAGGAGGAACGCCAGGGCTCCGAAATCCTTGGTATATACTATGGCGGTCAGGATTTAGGCGACAAAAGTCTGTTGTTCTTTATAATAACCGCTAATGCTGAAAATGTCCGCGCAATGCTTTCCTTTGACACATACCAGACCATATCCAAACAGTTTGAAGAATATCCCGAAATGTCCGAAAACGCCTCTGAAATAAATCGACTTTGGGCAATCGGTGCACTTCAGAACGGATTTTCTGACAAGCAGTAATTTAAATCATATTTTTACCCCCCTCTCCATAAAATGTATGAGAGGGGGGTTTTTATGTTTATTTCTTTTAAACTGAACCGTACAATAATTATTTTTTGTATGGTTTCTGTTTTGGCAGTATCCCTCGGCATCAGCTATTTTAATGATGTGTCCACCAACGCAAGTTCTCCGCCTCAAAAGACTGAAGATTCATCCAATCCGCCAAAGAAAGAATTTATCAAGTGGGTAGACTTTAAAATTACCGACACCGCTCTTCGCAATGCAATGAAGCTTGATATTGACTCCTTTGGCAAAGAAATCCATCTGGACTGGATTGATATGCTTGCTTATCTTGGTGCAAAATACGGCGGTGATTTTTCAAAGTTTAAAAATTCAGACCTTAACGCCCTTGCAAACAGATTATCAGTAGGCGAAAAAATCGATGATATAACCCACGATATGAAGTACTTTCCCTACTATCACGAAGCATATACTGCCGTGCTTGGGGAGTATCTTGGTGAATATGAAATACAGGAAAAATCCCCTGTCTCAGATTCTTTGGAATATACAAAAAAATATGGTTTAAAAGTTTTTTCACCCATTGCTCAAGGGTACGGATATTCGCATTATGACGATTTTGGTGCTTCACGCTCTTATGGATATAAGCGGAGTCATCTGGGCCACGATATGATGGGGAATATAGGCACCCCCATAATAGCCGTAGAAAGCGGAACTGTTGAAGCCATCGGTTGGAATCAGTATGGTGGCTGGCGCATCGGAATACGAAGTTTTGACAAAAAACGCTATTATTACTACGCACATCTTCGCAAAAATCATCCGTATCCCACAGACTTATCCATCGGGCACACTGTCAAAGCAGGCGAGGTTATAGGTTATCTTGGTATGACGGGTTACAGTTCAAAGGAAAATACCAATAACATCGACACACCACATCTTCACTTTGGGATTCAGCTCATTTTTGATGAATCTCAAAAAGACGGCAATGGTGAAATATGGATTGATTGCTATGATATAACCAAGTTTTTAAGTCAGAATACATCTGCGGTTGTCAAAGATGAACTGCGAGGCGAAATGCGAAGAAAGTTTGACTATTTTGAAAAATCTGCCGATAATACTGAATAGGCGTAAGAAAGGACGGATTCTTTATGTATGTTATCAAAATGAAGACATTAATTTATTATTTTGCGGTGTTTGCCGTTACCCTTGCCAGCATTGGGATTATACGCCTGTATGGCACATCTGCCCAGTCCACTCCAACTGCGGCAGAAACGCATCTTACCGAAACAGATTCTGCAAGCGACGAGGCACTTCCTTCACTTGCAAAAAGTGATTCGGTGGAAGTCCCTATCTTGATGTATCACAGCATTCTGCGCAGCACCAACACCCACGGAAACTACATAATCACCGAGGCAGCCTTTGAATCTGACCTCAAATATCTCAAGGAAAACGGCTACACAACCATTGTTATGCAAGACCTGATTGACTATGTAGAAAAGGGAACAAAGCTCCCCGAAAAGCCTGTTGTTCTAACCTTTGATGACGGATATTCAAACAACTTTCTATATGCCTTTCCACTCCTTGAAAAATACAACTCCAAGGCAGTTTTATCCATAATCGGCTACTACACCGACCTTTACACCGAAACCCCTGACGAAAACCCAAGCTATTCCCATGTTACCTGGGATAATATCAAAAAAATGATGAGTTCGGGATTGGTTGAAATGCAAAATCATTCCTATAATCTGCATACCACAGACAAAGGCCGAAACGGCAGCAAGAAAAAACGGAGCGAGAGCAACGCAGAATATAAGGCAATGCTGACAGAAGATTTGGGAAAGCTCCAGGACCAATTCAAAGCTAATACCAACTACACTCCCACTACCTATACATATCCTTTCGGCAGTGTCAGTAATGCATCATTTGACATTATCAAGGAAATGGGGTTTTCAGCCTCATTATCCTGCGAAAGCGGTATGAATACCATAACACGCGACCCCAAATGCCTTTATATGTTGAAAAGATATTTAAGAACGCCCAAGAAATCAGCTGAAAGTATACTTAAATAATCCACAACTACCCCACCTTGTCAGTTTTTGGCATTGTGGGGTAGTTTTATTTTTTGTCGTTTTCCGCCAACTTGATTATAACTTCACGATTTTTACTTATGGTACGGACAATCCCGGTTGGCGCCCAATCCGAACCGACCATACTTATTATATGGTCATTCCATGGTGCATTTTGTGACAGATATTTGGGGGTTGAGATATTTACGGTTGCATATTTGGTGTCCTTATCAATTTTTTGTGCAATAGCCTTTGCATTTTGATAGTCTGACTCTGCCACTTTGTTATAATCACATACCTCCGACACAGTGGAAATTGAAAAGAAAAATATCATTAACGCCGCCAGAATATTTTTATATAGATGCGGCAGTTTGTTAACAAGCATCTCCACTAAAATTCCCACTCCGACGAGCGATGGTACTATATTCCTCAAATTTAAGCTGTGTTCTGTAACCAGAAAAGGTGCAAGTGGTGCAAAAAACAAAACTATTCCAACCGTCAATTTTCTTCTGTCATTCGGCCTTTCTTCAAAAGCATAGGATAAATTTAAAAAATACATAATCATTATCACCAATACACCCAGCCACAGTATCGAAAAGTCTTCCACAATCCTGACAATGCCACGGATAAATCCCTTTGTGACAATTTTGAGCTGCACCCCAACAAAAATCTCCGCAACCGCCTTGGATAAGCTTTTTATATTCCCAAAAACATTGGAAAGCCCTGCCACTGTAAGTCTGTCGGCATTGTCGCCCATTCTTCCAAAAAATAAATAAAAAAGTGTTAGAATAGCAAAAGATATAACGCCACCTGCAACAATTCGCCGCTTGTTAAGAAAAATCCCAACCATAGTGGTCGCAACCACCGACAAAATCGCGGTCTGCTCATAAAACCACATAGACAAAAAATTGATTATATAAAAGCAAACCCATCTTTTATTTGCAGCAAAAAACAAAGATAACGCTATCAAAAACATTGAAAACACAATGCGCGTTGATGCCGATATCCAATATGTCCCCTCAACATTAATCGGCAAAAACAGATATGTTGCAACAAACACTGCTCCAACACCTATATTGCACTTTTTAAGAACCTCGCAAAAAAGTATCGCAGATGCGCCATACAAAACCGAAATATGCGCTACTAACACACCCATACTGCCAAAAAATCTGCTCCACAGAAAATAATCAAAAAGTCCCGCCAAAGGTCGTGTAAACAAAACGCCCACGCCATCGACAAGAATATTTTGCCACGGCATGGGATATGACGGATAAAATGAATATTGGATATAATCATCAAGGTATGGTGTGTATCTGAATCCCATATATGAAAATCTGAAAAACGAAATGATGCACACAACAAAATACAATAATAATTTTCGCTTTGACTCTGCTATGTTATTCATAATACCCCCTCAGTATTTCCTTCGTATGCCTGACACGCAACAGGTCTTGAAAAATTCTGATGGAATCTTTAAATATATTAACTCGTGTTTCCTTCCTGTGTTCAAAATCAACCTTCATTGAAGAAATAGGTTTCTTGAAGATTTCTGACAAACAAATCACTTCAAAATCAAATCCAAAATCAAATATCTGTGTTCTGGAAAAAATTTGTCTTGCTGTTGCCTTGTCAAACCCTTTAAACCCACATTGGGTATCCCTTATGGATGTCAATAATATCCTTTTTGTTAATCCCGATAAAATCGTTGACGCCATATATCTGATGAAGGAATATCCTTCCTTTCGTTCTTTTCTCTCGCCAACCACTCCCGAAGCACCATTTTCAAGCGCAGAAATCCCCTGTAAAATATTTCCAGGTGCATACGAGCCATCCGCATCTGTAAAGAAAACATAATCGCCTTTTGCTCTGAGCACGCCTCGTTTTACGGCATACCCCTTTCCACGATTTTTGTTATACGAGATAACTTCCACCTGTTTCAGGTCTTTTAACCGAGCCAAGGTATTGTCTGTGCTTCCGTCATTGACAACAATTATCTCAAAACTATCAACATTTTGCGAAAGAAATTCCCTATACGCCGAAACAGTCCCCGCTATTGTTTTTTCTTCATTATAAGCAGGTATAACTACAGAAACCATCAATCACCATCACCAAACATTCTTTAGAAATAGTTTGGTCACAAAATAACTTCTTTATACTATCCTGAAATCAGCATTCTGCTGATAAACCACCTTAAATCGCCCTTTGCTGCTGCGCCAAAGACAACCGATGCTGAAAAATATATGGCTTTTGTTGCCGCAATCCCCAAAATCACATCTTTTGTTGTGCTTGCCCCAAAAAATAAACTTCCTGAAATAAATACCGCAAGCATCATCGCCGCCACATATCTCCAAATACGCCCGACACTGTAAACACCAATCCCCGAAAACCGAATTACACTGCTGTATGTAAGCAAAAAAGTGAATAAATTGCTTGCAATAATTATAAAAATCAAAGCATTTATACCGTATCGTGGCATCAGAAAATATATAAGCACAAGTCTTCCCAGCGAATCAGCCAGACTGTAGCAAAGAAGCCTTGGTTGTTTTCCCATACCATTCAGGATTCCGCATGACACCGAATCCAAAAACATCATTGGTGTAATCACCGCAATAGCCTTTGCATATACAGAAAACTGCGGAGCTTTGTAAACCAGTGCAATTAGTTTATCCCCGAAAACCCAAAATACGCACCAGACCAAAAATCCAAGCAAAGAGCAAAACCTGTATACTCTCGTTACAAGAGTTTTAAGTCTTAAATCGTTTTTTATGGCAAAAGCCCTCGATATTTCAGGCACCAACAGTGTAAAGCAAGATGACAAAAGTGTCAGCGGAAAAACTATAAGCGGCATCACCATACCACGCACTCCCCCATAAAGAGACAGTGCTGCAGTTTGTTCCAACCCTGATTTTTTAAGTGCTGCCACTGTAATCACTTCCTCCTGCATTCTTAAAAATGCTCCGGCAAGTGATGTTGCCATTATAGGCAAGGATATTTTAAGCATAGAAGCCAAAACAGATGCCCTGTTTTCATTAATAGTTTTATTCCGTTTTGCATAAAAAACATAAAAAACAAAAAGATATAGGCAAGACGAAAATTCGCCTATGCTAAGTCCCAAAAATACCGCCATGCACCCATATTCGACACCAAATTTCAGCATTTTAGAGAGCAGATATGTTATTGTCATTATTTTTACGGCTTGCTCCAAAAATTCTGAGGATGCGGGGATAGCTACACGACGCACCGCATAAAAATAGCCTTTTATACAATAGGATATTCCCATAAACATAACGCTTGGGGATATACAGATTATACTGTATCTGCATCGTGGCTCCTTTAAAAAGCCTTGTGCAATCTGCTTGGAAAATAAACAGGCACACAATATAGAAACAATGCTGAGCACAAAAACAAACCCAAGCGCATACTGCATTGTTTTTTTTGTTTCCGCAATCTTTCCTGACGCATACTGCTCAGATACCAGTTTTGAAACCGCCACTCCAAAGCCACCTGTTGCAAGATTAAGCATAATGGAATGCACCGAAAAGCAAAGTGAGAATATTCCCATCCCCTCGCCACCCAGTTGCCTTGAATAAAAGGCACGAAAAATAAAATCCACACTTTTTGCCGCAATCCCCGAAGCCGTCAAAAGGATTGTACTGCGAAGCATATTACTTTTACTCAAAAAAACACCCCTTTTTGAATATATATCAAAAAGAGGTGTGGTTTATGCCCAATGCCTATTGTCAATCCTTAAAATGTTTTTCCTTTGCTTTCACAAAATTTATCAAAAAATCTACACTCTCATCAACCGAGAAATTACCTGTGTCATAGCAAAGATGGTAGTTGTTTACATCTCCCCAACTGCAATTGGTATAGAAGTTGTAATAATTTGAACGCCGCTTATCCGCTTTGCTTATAGCACCACGAGCTTCTTTTTCGCTCATATTATCGCGCTCCATAAGATTTTTTACACGATTTTCGTTGCTGGAATACAGAAACAACTTTATCAAATGCGGATTTTCGCGCAATATATAATCTGCACATCTGCCCACAATAATGCAAGGGCCTTCCCCGGCAATTTTCTTTATTAAATCCGCCTGAAGTTTGAACAAATTATCGCCATTTAAAAAATCATTGTATTGATAATAAAGTCCCTTTGTAGACTGAACCCCCATAACAAGTGAATATAGCAAACTAGTTGTAGGTTTTTCGTCCATTTCATCAAAGATTTGCTCGCTGAGGCCATTTTCCTTAGCCACTCTTGCAATTATTTCCTTGTCATAAAACTTGTAACCCAACTTTTCACCCAACTTCTGTCCTATTATCTTTCCGTTTGAACCTAACTGTCTTCCCAGAGTAATAATTGTATTCATATAACTCGCCTGCCTTTCATATAACTGTTTTGTGATTGGAATACAAAGTCGGAGGCC
>JAZNAJ010000272.1:0-4952 GCA_045586445.1 Clostridia bacterium
GCTGATTGCACTGGTTTTGGCCTTGTTGTTTTTGGGGAAAATGAGGTTTCAGTTTTTCCCGATAATTGCATATAACAAATTTGATATTGCCGAGGGTTTGGCGTGTGCATCGTATTTACTTTTGTGTTTGGTGCCGATTGCAACAGAAATATGGGAGGTGATTAGATGGAAAAAATTAAAATAGAGGGTTTTTCTTTTACATATCCGGGAGAAAATGCAAAGACATTGGATAGTATTGATATGACCATAGAAGAGGGAGATTTTGTTACGATTTTTGGCAGGTCAGGTTCGGGAAAATCCACACTTTTAAGAAACTTAAAACCATATATCACGCCATATGGTGAAAAAACGGGCAGAGTTCTGTTGGACGGTGTAGAAGTTGGTATGCTTTCGCATAGAGAACAATGCGAAAAGATAGGCTTTGTTTTGCAGAATCCGGATAATCAAATCGTTACCGATAAGGTCTGGCACGAGCTTGCCTTTGGCCTTGAGAACCTTGGGTTGGATACAAATGAAATCAGGGGCAGAGTTGCAGAAATGGCAGCGTTTTTTGGCATTGAGGATTGGTTTCACAAAAAGGTAGTTGACCTTTCAGGTGGACAAAAGCAGCTTCTCAATCTTGCATCTGTTATGGTTATGCAACCCGAAGTTTTGGTCCTTGATGAACCCACAAGTCAGCTTGACCCTATTGCGGCAAGCGAGTTTTTGCAGACAGTTTCAAAAATTAATAAGGAGTTGGGAACAACAATTGTTCTTTCAGAACATCGCTTGGAAGAAGCGCTTAATTACTCTACTCAAGCGGTTGTCATTGATAAAGGGAGGATTGTTGCAGAAGGGACACCAAGGAGCGTTGCAGCGATGCTTAAAAAACAAAAAAATGATATGTTTGCAGCATTGCCGGTGCCTATGCGTATATACGGGGCACTTGAAGATGGCGAGGACTTTCCGTTAAGTATCAGTCAAGGACGGCGATTTTTACTTAATTTTTCAAAAAAAGGTATAGAGCAAAAGCAGATTAAGGCTGAAGAATACAAAAAGGCCGATATTGCCATAAAATTAGAGGATATTTATTTCAGGTACGAAAAAGATTTAGCTGATGTCGTGAAAGGACTATCCTGCGAAGTTTATCAGGGCGAGGTTTTTGCACTGATGGGCGGGAATGGAATGGGCAAAACCACAGTTCTGCATTTAATAAAGGGACTTTTTCAGCCACAACGAGGCAAAGTAACATTAAACAATCAAACTATTGGCGTATTGCCGCAAAACCCCGAAACATTGTTCATCAAAAAGACAGTTGAGCTGGACCTTTATGATATGCTTTCACAACAAAAGCTCTCGGAAGCAGAAAAAACTGAAAGGATAGAGGAAGTAATTGAACTTTGCGAATTAGCACCCCTGTTAAATCGGCACCCATTTGATCTGTCGGGTGGAGAAAAACAAAAAATGGCTCTTGCAAAGATTTTGTTGAGTGACCCGCAAATTTTGTTGCTTGATGAACCCACAAAGGGACTTGATGCGCATTACAAGGAATCCTTTGGCGAGATATTAGAAGCCTTGAAACTTGCAGGCAAGACGGTAGTAATAGTTTCTCATGATGTGGAGTTTTGTGCAAAGTATGCAGACAGGTGTGCACTTATGTTTGATGGACAGATTGTGAGTGAAGGGATACCGAGTCAGTTTTTTGCCAACAAAAGCTTTTATACAACAGCCGCAAATCGTATGTCGCGAGGGATTATCGATGGGGTGGTGCTTGCAGAAGATATTCTTGAAAGGTTTGGGAAATTGCCGACCGGAAGTGTTAGCAAAAAAAGAGAGTTTAATCCACCGCAAAAGGCAAAGGAAGAGAACCCTAATCAAACAAAGACCAAAAAGATTACCCCATTGAGGATTTTTAAAGGTTTGATTTTTACTGTACTGTTTGCGGTTACATATTTTTTTGTGCAGAGAAGATGCGGTGAAAATGTTTTACCGTTAATTTATGGAGCAGAGCTTCTTTTTTGCGGATTGGCACTACAAAACTTTCTGCCGCAAAAGGATAACCCTAACCGGGTAGAAAAATTACCAAAACAAAAGCGAAATTTCTCCAAGAGAACATTTTTGTCAATATTGATGGTGTTGGTAGCGATACCACTGACTATGTACATAGGAATATACTTTTTAGGTGACAGAAAGTATTATTTTATCAGCATGTTGATAATTCTGGAAATTATGTTGCCGTTTTTAATCTCTTTTGAGGGGGAAAAACGAAGTGCAAGGGAACTTGTGGTGATAAGTGTTATTTGTACAATTGCGGTTTGCGGCAGAGAAGTTTTTTCTATGCTGCCACAATTTAAGCCAACTCTTGCTATTGTAATAATAGCAGGGATAGCATTTGGCGGAGAAACAGGCTTTTTGGTTGGTGCGGTAGTTGCCTTTGTTTCGAATTTCTTTTTTGGACAAGGGCCATGGACACCTTGGCAGATGTTTACCACGGGTATTGTAGGCTTTTTGGGTGGGATACTTTTCCAAAAGGGTTTTATACAAAAAAACAAAGTTTCTCTTGCTCTGTTTGGCGGAATGTCAACTGTGCTTGTGTATGGCGGAATAATGAACCCTGCTTCGGTGATAATGTATCAGGCAAAACCCAATGCAGAAATGATTTTGGCAGCGTATAAAATGGGACTTCCTTTTGACATTATCCATGGGGTATCCACTATGTTTTTTCTTTGGTTTATATCAGAGCCGTTTTTAGAAAAACTTGACAGAATAAAGACTAAATACGGGATATTACAATAAAAAAATCTTTGCCACCCGGAATGAGGCGGCAAAGATTTTTTTATTTAATTTGTACACGACAAGCAAGCATACCAACTTTATTTAGATAGCATATTTTTGCTTGTAGCTTTCATAAAGTTCATCAAATACAGCATTGTTACCCTTGATGTTTTTGAGGTATTCGTGTGTTTCAAATGAGTCATTTGCTATTTCGATAAGACAAACGGCAATGTTTGAACAGTGGTCTGCAATCCTTTCGTAATTGGTAAGAAGGTCAGAGAGAACAAACCCAAGCTCCATTGTACAACTACCGTCTTTAAGTCTGGAAATATGTCCGGCTTTGATTTTCCGTTTTAAGCGGTCTATAACCTGTTCAAGGGGTTCAACCCGGTCAGCAATGGCCAAATCTTCACTGATTAATGCTTCAACTGCCAAATCAAGTACTTCGGTAACTGCATTGGTTATTATTTTTATATCCTTCTGCGCAAGTTCTGAGAAATTAATTTCTTTTTCATACATTTCCTGTGCTGCCTCTGCGATGTTTACAGCGTGGTCAGAAATTCTTTCAATATCGCCAATGCAATGAAGCAGTTCAGTTACAGCTTTACTGTCTTTGCCTGACATATTGTTTGCTGCGATTTTTACAAGATATGTGCTTGTCTTATCTTCGTACTTGTCGACTGTTTTTTCCAAATCCATAATTTCGTCAAATTTTGCCTGGTCATAGCTATCAAAAAGCTGTGTTGCCGAAATAAACGAGTCTTGAGCAATTTTTGCCATTTCACAAACAAGCTCGCGACATTTTTCAACTGCGAATGATGGAATATCCAAAAATCTTTCGTCCAGTGTATCAAAAATATCGTGCTGGTGGCTTTGTTGATTGCCTTTTATGGTAACCATAGCCAACTTCTCAAACTGTGAACAGAATGGTATTAAAATAACGGTTGACAAAACATTAAATAATGTATGGATTACAGCAATTGTAAATACTGTTGATTGTGAGTTCATAAAGTCAACCAAGCCAAGCTGTTCTCCGGCGGTGTAGTAGATAATATAAAATAACGATGTTATAACTGTAACACCTATCATCTTAATATAAAGGCAGGAAAGAGCCACTCTGCGGGATTCAGTATTGCCACTTATTGACGAAATTATCGGTGTTATTGTTGTACCAATGTTCATACCCAAAAGAACAGGGATTGCGGTTGAGTACGGAACAATACAAGAAAGCGACAATGCCTGCAAAATACCAATCGATGCAGATGATGACTGAATGATTGCAGTGAAAATTGTACCAACAAGTATACCCATAATGGGATTTGAAAACATAGTGAGAATTCTTGTGAAGGATTCATTGTCTTTAAGCCCTTCAACGGCGCCACTCATAGTTTCCATACCAAACATAAGTATTGCAAAACCAATCAGTATAATACCGATTTTCTTTTTGTGGTCGGTTTTGCAAACCATAGTCATAACTACCCCAATTGCAGCAAGAATGGGCGTAAAGGATTCGGGTTTTAACAACTTCAAAAAGGTTGTTGTCCCCTCAATTCCGGTCAAACTGAGCAACCATGAGGTAACGGTAGTACCGATGTTGGCGCCCATTATTATACTTATTGTCTGTCCAAGTTTCATAATGCCGGAGTTTACAAAACCAACAAGCATAACGGTTGTAGCAGACGACGACTGAATAATTGCGGTTACAATAAAGCCCAACAAAAATCCACGAAATCTGGTGGAGGTGAGGCGAGAAAGAATAGATTCCAATTTGCCACCTGCAAGTTGTTTAAGACCATCGCCCATAAGGTCCATTCCGTAAAGGAACAATGCAAGCCCACCGAGCAACGAAAGAATTGAAAAGATATCCATAAATTATTCTCTCCTTTGTATTATGTAATATTGGATATTATGTATTTTGAAAGATAAAATAAACCTTATTGTCTTATAATAACATAAAAAAAACAAAAAGGGAAGAAGAAAATTGTTTTTTATGTGAAAAATTAATCCGGGTTTCGTATTGACTGGGGGAAACTGTTGGAGTATAATAGGTATATTATAAGCAAATTACACTAATCATATAAAATAATGCCTTATTAATATTAAAAAACGGAGAAGTTTTATGGAAACAATTGAACTTTTAAAGCAATTGATAGCGGAAGATGGTATATCCGGACACGAGGAAGGCTTTGTCGGGATTG
>JAZNAJ010000273.1:0-3839 GCA_045586445.1 Clostridia bacterium
CTTCCTGCAATTTTATCAATTTATTTTGACATATTCAGCGGATGTTTGCAGGCGTTTATTTTCGCTATGCTGACTATGCTGTATATCTCAGGAGGATTTCCTCTTGAATTATATGAAGAACGAAAAAAGAAAAAAGCACAAAAGTGCAAAAATTAAACGGAGGTATTTTTTATGGAAATCGCAATCAGTATTATTTTAGGATGTTGTGCATTGGGAGCAGGTCTTGCTATGATAGCAGGTATTGGCCCCGGTATTGGTGAAGGTAACGCAGTTGCAAAGGCTTGTGAAGCTATAGGCAGACAGCCGGAAGCTAAAGGTGATGTAACTACAACAATGCTTATGGGTTGTGCGATTGCTGAAACAACAGGTCTTTATGCGCTTGTTATCGCAATTTTGTTGTTATTTGTTGCACCCAATATGTTTATAAATTTACTTATTAATACAATCGGCTAATTAAAGGGGAAAAAATAATGCAATCATTAGAAGTTATTTCTGTCAACTTATGGCAGATACTTATTTCGCTGACAAACCTATTGATTCTTTTTCTTCTGTTTAAAAAGTTTCTTTTCGGGCCTGTAAATAAAATGCTTGCCAAACGCAATAGCGAAATTGACGCAAGATATGATGCTGCTGACGAGGCAAAGCGCGTGGCGGAGGAAGATAAACTTTTGTGGGACGAGAAAATCGGCACCATAAAGGCTGAATCCGATGAAATAATCAAAAAAGCACAGGACAGCGCCAAAAGACAAGGTGAATCAATTGTCACAAAGGCAAAAGAACAGGCAGACGGCATTATACGCCAGGCACGGACTCAGGCAGAGCTTGAAATAAAAAAGGCTGAAGAGGACATTAAACAAGAGATTGTCGAGGTTTCGACTGTCCTTGCCAATAAGCTTTTAGAGCGTGAGATTAATATAGATGACCACAGAGACTTAATCGATTCATTTATTGAGAAGATAGGTGATGAAGAATGAGCGAGATAAGCAGTGAATACGCAAAGGCATTGTTTATGCTGGCGCTTGAAAAAGAATGCAGTAAGGAATATAAAGATGCGCTTGAGACAGTATCGAGCGTGCTTGATGAAAATCCTGTTTATAAAGACTTTCTGTCCACTTTTGCAATCCCGCTTGAAGAAAGACTAAACGCCTTGGAAGAGGCTTTCAAAAACTCGATTCCAAGGGATGTGTTGTCGTTTTTAAAAGTTCTATGCGAAAAGAAGCACATTGAAGAATTTTCAGAATGTGCCGGGCATTATATGGCCATGTATGATGAAATGGAAAAGATTTCAAATGCAAAGGTTACAAGTGCGGTAGAACTTACCGAGGAAGAAAAGACAGCCCTTAAAGAGAAGCTTGAGAATAAAAACGGGCGCAAGATGGTGATTGAGTACATCGTTGATAAATCAATTTTAGGCGGACTGATTATTGAAACAGACGGAAAAATAATGGACTCAAGCCTTAAGAAACATCTTAAGGAAATAAAGGATGTGATAAAAAGATGAGCACGAAAACTGATGAGATAAGTCAGATTATAAAAGAGCAAATCAAAAATTATGAATCAAAAATAGAAATGCAGGAAACCGGAACAGTTATCCTGGTTGGTGACGGAATAGCTCGTGTTTATGGCTTAAGAGCGTGTATGGCAAGTGAACTTTTGGAGTTTGAAGACGGAAGTATGGGTATGGCACAAAACTTAGAGAGTGAAACAGTATCCGTTGCACTTTTGTCAAATACCAATGATATTCATGAGGGTTCAACTGTTCGCCGTACCGGAAAGGTTGTATCTGTACCGGTTGGTGACGAGCTTTTAGGCAGGGTTGTGGATGCATTGGGCAATCCGATAGACGGAAAAGGCCCTATCACTACCACAAAAACAAGACCTATTGAGACTGAGGCTCCCGGAATTATCGAAAGAAAAAGTGTGTCTGTTCCGCTGCAGACGGGAATTAAAGCTATAGATAGTATGATTCCTATCGGAAGAGGTCAGCGAGAGCTTATTATCGGCGACAGACAGACCGGTAAAACAGAGATTGCAATTGATACCATAATGAATCAGAAGAATACCGGCGTGATTTGTATATATGTTGCAATCGGTCAGAAGAATACGGCGGTGGTTCAGCTTGCAAATGAGCTTTCCAAAGCAGGTTCTATGGAGTACACAATTATTGTATCAGCATCAGCATCAGAAACCGCTCCGCTGCAGTATGTAGCACCATATTCAGGTTGTGCAATGGCAGAATATTTTATGGAGCAGGGCAAAGATGTCCTTATTATCTATGATGATTTGTCAAAGCATGCGATTGCATATCGTGCACTTTCGCTTCTTATAAGGCGCCCGCCGGGTCGTGAGGCATATCCGGGCGATGTGTTCTATCTCCACTCAAGACTTCTCGAGCGAGCAGCTTGTGTTGCTCCGGTGTATGGCGGTGGCTCAATAACAGCACTTCCTATCATCGAAACACAGGCAGGTGATGTTTCGGCATATATTCCAACAAATGTTATTTCGATAACGGATGGACAGATATTCTTGGAGACTGAACTTTTTCATGCGGGTATTATGCCGGCTATTAACCCCGGTATTTCAGTAAGCCGTGTTGGTGGTGCAGCTCAGCTTAAGGCAATGAAAAAAGTATCCGGTGAGCTTAAACTTTTGTATGCTCAGTACCGTGAACTTCAGGCGTTTTCGCAGTTTGGAAGTGACCTTGACGAAGATACCAAAAACCGTCTTGCACTTGGTGAGCGAATTGTTGAGGTGTTAAAGCAAAAGAGAAACGCACCTGTAAGAGTAGGTTGTCAGGTTGCTATAGTATATGCTGTTATTAACGGATATTTAAATGATATTCCGGTCAAAAAAGTGTCTGATTATGAAGCAAGACTTTTCGAACTTCTTGAGGCAGACTATAAAAACTTGCTTGAGCGATTTGAAAATAATTTCTGCGATGATGAGGATATCGCTATGCTTAAAAAAGCACTTGATGAGATGAAGGAGTGATTTGATGGGCGTAGATACCAAAAGCTTAAAGAATCGCATTAAAAGCGTAGATTCCACACTACATCTTACCAAGGCTATGGGCCTGGTGGCATCTGCAAAAATTCGCGGCGCAACAATTGCTATGGGAAAGAGCCGTGAGTATGCCAAAGCACTATCAGATACCATTTCAATGCTTGCTTCGGCTAAAGCCTGCGAAAAAAGTGAGTATATGAAAAGCGGCGAAGAAGGTAAGGTTTGTCTTATCGCCATAGCAGGCGACAGAGGCTTGGCAGGTGGATATAACTCAAATATCTTTAAAGCCGTTGAGGCTCAGGACGCAGACAGAATTATTCCAATAGGCAAAAGAGCCTGCGACAGGTACGGCGGCGAGCAGGTTAAGGCAGAAACCTTTTCTTATTCTGATGCTATCGAACTTGCAAAAGAACTTTGCGAAGAGTTTACAAGCGGAAAGTATGAAAAAGTAGGTATTGTTTCAACTAAATACATTTCCATGATGACACAGAATGAGGAAACAGAGTGGATTTTACCGATTAGAAAAACAGAGAAAAAATCAAAAGCTGATATAATTTATGAGCCTGATGAGAGAACTGTTTTAGAATCGGTAATTGCAGAATTTATTGCAGCAAAATTGGTTGCCGCAGCAAAAGAAAGCTTTACCTGTGAAGTTGTTGCAAGACGCTTTGCTATGGATAATGCCGGCAAGAACGCAGGCGAAATGATTGAAAGCTTGCGACTTGAGTATAACCGAGCAAGACAGGGTGCGATTACACAGGAAATTACAGAAATTGTTGCCGGAAGCGGCATATAAGGAGACAGAAATATGTCAGATTTAGTAAAAGGCAGTGTTG
>JAZNAJ010000274.1:0-4265 GCA_045586445.1 Clostridia bacterium
TCACCCGTCCAGAGATACATGTAGAGACAACCCTGAATACCCATCAGTGCCTGGTTAGTCATTCCCTGACCACGCTGAGTGTAAACATGCTCAGCCATAGTTCTTAGACCGGTATCTGTTATTGCCTTTGTCTGGGGGGACAGGAAGTTTCTACAATAGTAATAGGCGTGAGACCAACCCTGTTCACCAAAGTGGAAGTTTTCATACATACGGAAGTAGTAGTCAGCGCCGGAACCGTCAGCAGGGTTAGCGTGTGTGTAGCAACCGCCTACATTCATCTGAACAACCCAGAAAAGATACTCAAGCTCAACTCTCTTCTGGATAATTGGGTTAGCGTACCAGTAGTTTGTTTCGGCATTTATTGTGAGGGCACCAACCATTATTTCGTCACCTCTCATGCCGCCGCTGTAATAGTAACGATACTGCCAGTCATATGTCGGCCAAGCAGTCTCACCATTCTGGCGCGCATATGTTGCAAAGCCTCCAAACCAGGGGTTTGTTGGGTCAACAACCTGTTTGTCAAGGGCATTTTTCATACCGCTGACCGAGCCAAAGTATGAACCGAAAAGCAGAGCTTCTGCTCTTGGGTTGTCAAGACCTTCTGTAGGTGCTTTGTCGGGAATTTGACCTGATATGTCAACAGATAAATCACCATTTAATTCATCATAAATTTCCACCATGCGAAGTCTTGCTTTCGCCTGGAGAGGACCTTCAAACTGGAAAGTACCATATTTATCTGTCTGAAGAATATAGCCACCCTTTAAGTCCTCAGCCATTTCAGGTGTTGGGCATAGAAGCTGGGAAACACCCTGCATACCAAACGCACCTCTAAAGCCCGCAGGGAATTCTATTCTATATACGGTTTCAGACTGTAAGTCATTTGATGTAAATGTTTTTTCACCTTTTGAGCTGTTGCCTGTACCTGTTGCAGCAGGAGTTGCACCAACAAGGACAGAGCCATCAGCAGAATAAACTGTTGCAATATTTCCTTTACCATTAATACCCATTGCAAGCTGGGCAAATTTCCACGGTATCCAGAAATACCAGTCAGTCTGAGTCTGTGTAGATGTGAACTTCATACTGTCCTGAGGAAGCATACCCCAGCTAATGGGATTCTGCAAACCTAAAGATACAATATCTCCGGGAGATCCACCGGTGAACATGATTCTATAAATACCTTCCTTTGCATCAGGAATGGTAATAATCTGTTCCATAATACCGTCCTGGTAGTCCATGTCAACACGGCAAACTACATTACCTTCAGGGTCGGTTACGCGTACATAAACAGGCGGGTGAGCCATCGCATCAAGCTCCTGTGTAGCATAGTGCTGTCTGTGAGCATAAATATTAACAACACCGCTGGGAAGACGAGCCAGCATACCCCATGAACCAAATCCGCATGCAAGGTTTAAACCAGCAGTCTGAAGTACATTAAAGTCTCTTGTGATATTGTCCGAAGGGTTGAGACTTCTAACCGAATAAATCTGGCTTGAAGCTTCTTTGTAAGCGTCTGAGAGGTCTGCAAGAGATTTTACAACAGTTGCAACCTCTGCAAGAGTTGTCTGTCCCTTAGGATCAAAAAGTTTCTGGCCTTTGCCCTTCATCAAAACATATGAACTTGCGTTCATAACACCCTGAAGCGCCCAATCGCTAACTTCATCTCTGTCCTTAAGGTATTCCATATTATATGTAGTATCCTTAAATTCGTCAGAAACCATTTTGGATGCTCTGTCAAGAATACATGCAAGCTCTTCCCTTGTAACAAGGTCATTCGGTCTGAATTTATTTTCATAACCTACCATAAGCCCCATGAGGGATGCCGCTGTAATGTCGCCAGCATAAATATTGTCACGAGTGACATCTACATATGCACCATTGTAAGCGGGAATTTTGGAAACCAAAATTCTTGCAAACAGGGACGCTGTTTCGGCTCTGGTTGCCGGTCTGTCCGGTTCGATCGCTTCTGGAGCTATCCAATAACCCTTTTGGGTTACAAAATCAATAGCCTGCTGTGCCCAGTGTGCTGCACCTGCACTGAAGGAAGTGAACACGGAAAGAACCATTACGAGAACAAGCATTGTACTAATTAGTTTTCTCATAATTTACTCTCCTTTGATATAAATAAATTGATAACAATAGTTGTACTCATTTATTATACCATCATTTGAGGCCAAAATCAATAATATTTTTTACAATATATAAATTATTTTTTTGTGTAGTTTTACCATAAATATTTAATTGGCAGTTTTGGGATTGAAACAATCTGGATTTTGTGATAAAATGGAGAGCAACAAATAAAAAGTGCAGTATTCGGTTTACACCCTGCGTTTTGTGTTTATTTACTCTATTTCTGCAGGGCGAAAATTTGCAAAGGCTATGCACTAAATTTTGCATTAATATAAGGGGGTCAATATGAAAAAATTTATCTGTATTTTAACATTTCTCATTTGCACTGCTCTTGGTGTTTGTGCCGCACCGGGAGATGTTGTTGGTGAAATCTATTCAACCGACATCCTCGCCTTCATTAACGGCAGGCAAATAAATTCATACAACATCGGCGGACGGACCGTCGTTTTGGCCGAAGAGCTCTGCGACAACAACACCGGCAACCACTACGGATTTTCCTGCGAATATGACAATGACAGCCGCACCCTCACCCTAACCTCCACATTTACCCACGGCAATATTAATCCTAAAATAAGTCGCGGTAAGGTTGGCGAGGTTCTTGGCAGCGTGTATGAAACGGACATCAGTGTGATTTTCAATTCCCATGAGGTGACAGGATATAACATTGGCGGGCAGACCGCCATTTGCATTGAAGATTTAGGTGAATATTCCGAGGGCGAACACAACGCTCAGCATGGATATTCAAAATATCTGTGCAATGCGGTGTGGAACGGCGAAAGACGGGAAATCTCCCTCAATACTTTTCTGCAGGATTCAAACTATTTCGGCAGATACCCCACAAAAAAACTTGCCTTTTCATTAAACGACAATCAGCTTTCATGTACATTTGACCAACTCAATCCTTTTGGTTCTACTTTAGCGACAAACTTCTCGGATGATTTTAAATCTGCGATTTATCAGATTAATCCGGTAATTTTAAACGGCAAAACTGTTGGACAGATGATAATGAAACCATATGGTGTGGCAGCTTTCAGATTCAACAATGCCTCCATGCAGACTGAAACTGACGGGCTTGCTACCATACTCAGTCATGACGAAGCAAAAAAATATGTTGCAGACAATTTTAAAATTGTCACCGAAAAAGAGGACAAAAATGCTACCATTTTCCTTGCAGAAAAGGATGGCGTACATTATCTCCTGTTTGCCATAAAAAATGGCGGGCTCGTTTGCGAAAGCAAATACGACAGCAGTTACTCGACAGTCAGACTTGATACCAACGATGACGGCGAGCATTATCTGTATATCGAAAGCGACAATTTTTCCGGTTCTATGACAATTTCAACTGCCGGATATGAATTTTAACAGTTAAAAAAAGGTGAGCCTATTGGCTCACCTTTTTAATTAAATATTCTATTTTTTCCTTTTCCGGTTCAGGCAAATTGCCAAACGGAAAGGGAATTTTCATTTGATCATATTTTGTCTGGCAGATTTTTTTAAATGGCAGCAATTCTATCTTATCCACGCAAGAGTGGGCATCTGCAATTTTTTTCAGTTTGATGATGTTTTCTTCGTCGTCATTGATGGTAGGTATTATCACCTGTCGAAGTGTGGTGACGATGTTTTTATCATTTAAAAAACAAAGAAAATCCATCACCGTATCAAGCCCGCAACCGACATTTTCAAGGTAAAGCTCATCGCTGGTATATTTTATATCCAGAAGAACTCTGTCTGTTTCCTCAAGTAGTATTTTGACTTTTTCGTTAAGGATGCTGCCCGATGTGTCAAGACATGTATTTATGCCTTCTTTACGGCAAAGCGAAAAAACCTTGTGGGCAAATTCCGCCTGCAGCAGCGGTTCGCCACCAGACAGAGTTATTCCTCCATCCTTGCCAAAATATTCTTTATATCTCGCAGCTTTTTTTACTATTTCTTCCGCCGAAACAATTTTGCCGCCCGACATTTCCCATGTGTCTGGATTATGACAGCATTTGCACCTTAGATTACACCCTTGCAAAAACACCACAAACCTTACGCCCGGTCCGTCAACAGTTCCCAGACTTTGAATTGAATGAATTCTGCCGTCCATAATCACATAGCCTCATGGAAAGTGCGACTTATAACCTCGCGTTGCTGTTCTC
>JAZNAJ010000275.1:0-24494 GCA_045586445.1 Clostridia bacterium
GTTGTTGTTCTGGATGCTGACGGTAAACCCTGTAAAACCGGTGATACCGGCGAAATCTGTGTCCGCACAAAGGGAAATACCCCTTGTGGATTATTCCTTGGTTATTATCTTGACGACGCCCGCACCAAAGAGGTTTGGTACGATGGTTATTATCACACCGGCGACCAGGCAACTCAAGACGAAGACGGATATCTTTGGTATGTAGGCAGAATTGATGATGTTATCAAGTCATCGGGTTACCGCATAGGTCCATTCGAAATTGAAAGTGTGATTATGGAGCTTCCGTATGTGCTTGAATGTGCAATTACCGCTGTTCCTGACCCAATCCGTGGTCAGATTGTAAAGGCAACCATTGTCCTTGTCAAGAACACAAATGGGACAGACGAGCTGAAAAAGGAAATCCAAGAGTATGTAAAAACACATACCGCACCTTATAAGTATCCAAGAATTGTTGACTTTGTCGACGAACTTCCCAAAACAATAAGTGGTAAAGTCCGTCGTGTGGAGATACGAAATAAGGATATGGAAAATTCTTCAAAATAAAAATAAAGACCTCCCGAATGTTAGAGTTTAGTCTAACTTTGGGAGGTCTGTTTATTTAATCGGCAATATTTTTTGTGATTTGGCTTTATCTTTTTGCAAACTGAATTACACCGTTTTCGTAAATCAGGTCAGGCTCGCCCGCAATGAGAGGCAACGCATAATCCATATATGCCTGTGTCATCTGCAAGCCGTCCTGACTTATCATTGCATCAGGAATTTTTTTCTCCATATTGGCAATTTCGCATACAGGCAAAGCCTCAATGCTTATTTCATAAGGTTTGTCTTGAATCCTTTTAAACCCTGCCATAACGCCTGTCATACCTGTCAAAGCGAACTCCACGCCCTTATATCCTGCCAAAAAAGCTTCCTCAACATCGCAGAGAGATGCTCCCGAAGCAAAACAGCGTTGCAAAGTGCTGAGTTCTATGCTTCTTGATTTAAAGCCAAGTTCTGTGGAAATCCAATTTTCTACGGTTTTGCCCGCACCGCCCAATGCAGCGTGGCCAAATCTGTCATGTTCTGAACCGCCGCGTTTGGCGTTTTCTTTTATATAATTGCCTTCTTTGTCGCGAATTCCCTCAGACACGGCAATCATAATGGTCTTTTTTGTCTTGCTTATTTGTTCTACCTTTGCAAGAAAGCTTGATTTGTCCACTGCGCGTTCAGGAAGACAAACTATATCTGTCCCTATGCAATTTCCGTCATTGGCAAGAGCCGCAGCAGCAGTAAGCCAGCCCGCATTTCTGCCCATTGCCTCAAGAACAACCACCGATGGCATTTTGTATACATCTGTATCAAGGGCAATCTGGCGCATACAGTTTGCAACAAACTTTGCCGCAGAACCATAGCCCGGTGTATGGTCTGTAATTACAAGGTCGTTATCTATGGTTTTGGGGATTCCCACAACCCTGATGTCTTTGCCGTTTTCTGCCGCAAATTTGCTCAGTTTGTCAGTGGTATCCATTGAATCATTTCCGCCTATGCAGAATACATATTCTATTTTATTTTTTTCAAATACATCAAAAATTCTTTTGTATAATCCATCATCATTGACATCAGGAAGCTTTTTTCGACACGAGCCCAAATATGACGATGGTGTTTGTTTTAATAATCTGATGTTTCTTTCATCCCTGAATAAATCAAGTTCGATGAGGCGTTCCTGCTCAACGCCCTCAATCCCATTAAGGCTGCCATATATAGTTTCTATCTTGTCTGCAGCGTCAAGTCCACCCTTTATCACCCCTGCCAATGACGAATTAATCACCGCAGTAGGACCGCCGGATTGCAATACCAATAAATTTGCCATTTTTTGTCCTCCTGAACCACTAATGTTCTTTGCTGATTTTATCATATAACCACTCTTTTTGTCAAGGTAATGTGTAATGTATGTATTTATCTTATTGGGGTTGAAAGTGCTTCAATAATATGGTACAATAACCATACAAAAGGGGATGAAATTTATGGGATTTATTATTGACGAAAGTACCGTTAGCTCGGTCATAGCCAGCTTTAAAAGTATGATACACTCCAATTATGCCTCTATTGAGGCATTGCAACAAAAAGAACGGTTTTCGGTTCTGGGTATCAACCACCTCAACTCTTTGAAGTTTTCAACGCTGCAAATGAGCCGGCTTTGTAATATGATTGAATTTTTAATAAATTCTGACAAGCGCCTTGACCACAAAGACCCCCAGAATTTTGATGTTCTGTATATGCTTCAGGATATTCTGGATATATTTAACTCTTCCATTTCGGGGTGTATGGATGTTTCTGCAACGCTCTCGGTTAATCTTAAAGATAATTTTACATTATTTGTTGACAAATCCAAGTTTGAGTTAATTATTCTTAACCTGCTTTATTGTTGTATCAAAAAAAGACCGGACCATAAACACATTCCTGTTAAAATTCAAGTATCTGTTACCGAAAATAAGGACAATTTTGTTTTTCATATAAAGGATAATCAGCCACCTTTGGATTATGATATTATAGACAGTATTTCCACAAACGCTCTGCCCGACTTTGATGTTTTGACAGAGCAATCCTTTGCAACCCTTGTTTCATTATCGCTTCGTGTTGCACACAAGTCTGCCACGCAGCTTAACGGAACTGTTGTTTGCAAGCCGCTGAAAAACGGCAACAAATTTGATTTTTACATTCCCAAATTTGCCAAAGTTCCCGTACTGAGTGTAAACTCCATTGCCCCCTACATTCCTACACATCACTACTACAGCGAAACCTTTGCAGAAATCAAGCTGGAACACCTGCTTGAAGAAATCTGCAAAAATTTGGAGGAGTGTACCCTATGAAGTTGCCTGCATTTATCCAGACAATCCTGAATATGATTTCGGGCTCGGGCTTTGAAGCCTTTGTTGTTGGCGGTTGTGTGCGGGATTCAATCTTGGGCAAGATTCCTGACGATTGGGATATAACCACCTCTGCCAGACCGGAAGACATTATACAGATTTTTTCGGACTATTTCACCATCCCAACCGGGCTTAAACACGGCACCGTAACCGTACTGGCTGATGGTAATCCCGTCGAAGTTACAACCTATCGTATAGATGGCGAATATGCTGACCTTCGTCATCCGCAATCAGTTTCATTTGCCCAAAATATTGATGACGACCTTGCCAGGCGCGACTTCACCATAAATTCAATTGCCTATAATAAAGCATGTGGCTTTGTCGATTTGTTTGATGGCATATCCGACCTTAAAAACCGTATTATTCGTGCAGTGGGCAATCCCGACATAAGATTTTGCGAAGATGCGCTCAGGATAATGCGTGCCCTTCGATTTGCAACAATTCTTGGTTTTGAAATTGAAGAGGCTACATCTTCCTCAATCCTCAAAAACTGTCATCTTCTCAAAAATATTGCAAAAGAGCGGATTGCTGCCGAGCTTTCAAAACAGTTGATGGCAGATGGGGGCTTTGATATTTTTCTTAAATACATAGTGGTATACTCTGATATTTTAGATATTGACAAGGATACCCTGTCTGCGTGTTGGAAAGAAAATATCACAGCATTAAGTCGCGCAGACAAAGTTTTATCCATCAGGCTTGCAATTCTTTTTGATGGTCTTGATTCTGTGAAAATCCTTAAAAACCTTAAGTTTGATAATAAAACTGTTAAAGAGGTCAAACTGATTGACTCGTACTTATATAAACCTTTGCAACCTGATAAGACCTCTATAAAGCGACTTCTCTCAGAAATAGGCATTGACGGGTTTTCTCTTGTATTGAAGGCCAAGTATGCCAAATTTTCCGAAAGCCATCACATACTTGATGTATTAAACAATTTATTAACCGAAATAATTGATGCAGACGAATGTTATTCATTAAGCACATTAGATATAGACGGGAATGATATTAAGAAATCTTTAGCAATCGACGGCAAAAATATAGGCAAAGTCCTGAACAGGCTTCTTGACGCCGTTATCTGTGATAAATGCGAAAACAAAAAAGAAATGTTGCTAAGCTATGCAAAGCAACATTTAATATAAACTCACACTATTAAAAATTTATAGGCTTGCTTCGGTACTTGACATTTAGGACAAGCCCTATGGCAATAAGATTTGTCAGCATTGACGAACCACCATAGCTGAAGAACGGCAAGGGGATTCCCGTAACCGGCATAATCCCTATACACATACCTATATTCTCAATGATATGGAATGCAAACATTGCTGCAACCCCTATGCAGATATAAAAGCCTATGTTATTGCGGGAATTCATACCAATAAAAATACATCTTACAACTATGGTCATAAGCAGCAATATAACGATTACTCCACCTAAAAATCCAAGTTCTTCGCACACTACCGAAAAAATAAAGTCTGTATGGCGTTCAGGCAAGAAGTTGTTGTACTGGCTGCCACCCTCAAACAGTCCTGTGCCAAAGAACTTCCCCGAACCAATTGCGATTTTTGACTGAGTAACCTGATATCCTGTACCTGATGGGTCATTCTCGGGATTAAATAGATTTATGATACGCTCTTTTTGATAAGGTTTTAATACAAAAAACCACGCCAGCGGCAATGCCACGGCTGCTCCGCCAAAACCACAAGCTATATATTTCCAGCTTATTTTGGCTGCAAAGAGCATAGCAATTGCAATGAATGCAAATACCACCGCTGTACCAAAATCAGGCTGAAGAAGGATTAGTCCTATCAAAAAGCCTGCATGCAAAAGCAAGAACAAAACATTCCGCGGTCTGTCAATCAGGTCATCCACCTCGGACAAATGCTTGGAAAAGGTTATTATAAAAGCCAACTTTACAAGTTCGGCAGGTTGAATACCAATAAGTGAGCCAAACCTGAACCAGCTTCTTGCACCATTCTCATAAACACCTATGCCCGGTATCAATACCAATATAAGTAAAATAGTCGATAATCCATACAGATAAAGCGAAATATTGGCAAGATATTCGTAATCCAGTATCATCAAAAGTGCAATTGTTCCTATGCCAAGCACAAGCGCGCCCGCCTGCACCAGTGTATACTTAACCGGTGATGGTGCCGCTCCCGATACCATAACTATCCCAAACACAGACGCAACCATAACCAATCCAAATAACCAAAAATCAAAATTCTTTTTGAAATCATTATGCTTGTTGAGATTATCTATAACCAAAAACTTCTCACTCCTTAAAGCTAAGGGCAACTCCGTCGCCGATAGGTATAATGGCTGTACTGAACGCCTTGTTATTCTTCAGCATATCAAGGTATGCCCTTAATCTGCGGACAATGGTAATTTTGCGTCTTACCACAAGCTCGTCGGTTGCCGTCATACCCTTGTAAAGTATATTATCCGAAATTAAAACTCCGCCCCTGCGCAACAGTCTTTGGCAATGAGGGAAAAGCTCCATATACTGCCCCTTTGCCGCATCAACGAAGATTACATCAAAAATGCCCTCGCCATCCAGCGTCGAAATAACAGTTGCGCCATCGCCTCTTATGAGGCTTATTTTTTTGTCAAGCCCTGCCTGAGCGATATTTTTTTCAGCAATATCTGCCATATCATCTGACAGTTCAACCGTAACCACTTGGGCATCGGACGCAAGGCTCATACGGATAGCCGAATATCCGATTGCCGAGCCTATCTCCAAAATCCGTTTAGCACCCATCATTTTAAGAAGAACTTCTATCATTCTGATACTTTCGGGTTGCGAGATGGGTACTTCATTCTCTTTTGCGTAAAGTTCCATCTGCAAAAGCTGACCTTCGCTTTTGGGGATGGTGTCCCTTAAATAACGAATTATGTATTCGTAATTTATATTATCGTCTTCTATCCACGCCTTCATTTCAAATCTTCTCCGTATTAATTTCCATTTTGCAATCTGTTTACTACCTCTAAATGCTCGGCATTTGACTTTGTAAACACATTTTCGCTGCCATCCGCCTTTGCCGCAAAATACAGATAGTCGGTATCTTCAGGATAAAGTGCCGCCCTGACCGATGCCTCGCCCGGCGACGCTATCGGGCCAATTGGCAAGCCTTTGTTTATATAAGTATTATAGTCTGATTTAATTTTTATATCAGAATTCGACAGAACATCCTTGCGCTCTTTTATTACATACTGCACTGTCGCACACGAGCCAAGAGTCATACCCAATTTTATACGGTTGTAAAATACAGACGCTACCTTGCCTCTCTCGTTGTCATTGGCAGCTTCGCGTTCTACAAGTGATGCCATTGTTACTATTTCATCAAGGGTATAGCTTGTCCCCGACTGATTATAAAGAGGCACTATTCGTTTTTCAAAGGCATCAAGCATACGCGAGATAATTCGGTGTTCGCTTTCACCCACTATAATCTCGTAGGTTGCGGGAAAGAGATACCCCTCAAGCCGATTTTCCTTGCGTGAAATTTTGTCTATAAAATCAAAGTCAAATTCACCCTTGTCAAGCTCGTCCAAAAATTTGTTTTCATCAACGAGTCCCAAATCTGCCAGTTTTTCTGCAATCTGCCACGCTTCATATCCTTCAGGAATAAGAACAGATACCGTCTTGTCAACGCCTACCTCAGGGGTACTTGTCAGCTTGCTTATCAGACCTTTGTAGCTTTGTCCCTTGCCAACCATATGTCCACCCTGTTGAAACATATTATCACCAGACAGCTTTTCATAGATTCTGAAAGCCATCCTGTGCCGGACTATCCCCTCGTTCTTCAGGATATCTGCCACACCGCTTGCTGTTGTGCCTTTTGGGATATCAATCAGCTTTTTTTCACCAACGCCCGGATACATACCAAATACATCCCCTATAACCGATGCAAGCCACAAAACCGCACACACAATTACTGCCAATACAAGATACAGTATACCAGGCTTAAGTCCTGTAAAACTATTCAATTTTGAAATGAAACTTCTTATAATCTTCTTCACATTAATCACCCTGCCATTTTAAGCAAGAAATATTTTACAACCACTGTAAGCACGCTTAGTATCACCGGCATACTGAATATGCTTGTTATTACCAAGGAGCCCAATTTGAATGTATGATGATTTTTCATACCGCCCTTTTGCCTGAGCAACACAAAAAACACCAAAACAAACACCATTATCATAACAGTAAAGGCAATCCACAACCAATCAATTATCCAAGGCATAATGTAAGCCCCGAACAAAAGTGCTGTTAAGTTGCTGAACCCATGATAAAGCATTGAAGCATAAAGGGAATGGCTTTTTACCAATACAATAGAGGATACCACACCCATAAAGAAAAAGCCCGCAATCTCGTTCAGATTAAGATGCAGAAGTGCAAATACCAACGCTGTAAAAATAACCGCTGCAACGGTGTTGCAATTGTTATATGCCCTGAATATAATCCCACGCATCCAAAACTCTTCCAAAAGTGCCGGGATTATCACCAGTGCCACTATACCTATAAGAATATCGCCCCAGCCTTCTGCCACAGGAATAATTTCCGTAGCGGTCCTGCCGTCTACCGCATTTAAAATAATATTCGCAGGAACATTTAAAAGCATCATTACAAACTGACCGCTTATTCCAAGCAGTACCGCCATCACCATATATCTGATGTTACAGCCTCTGAGGCAAAATTCCTGTTTAGTTTTCTTGCCATTCCATACAGTTTTGGCATATATGGCAATGGGGACACCCACCGCAAGCAACTCCTCCACCGCAATCTGTATATATCTGTGTGGAGGGTTGACCATAAAACTTACAATAGCCTCTACCAGCACTACTGCAGCAAACTGCGCCAAAACAACCCAAAAGATCATCCAACGCACACTTTTTAATTGTTTTCGCAATTCGTACTTCTTCTCGGTCATTTTTTATCTCCCGCACTACATATGATAAATGGAATCAAGAATCTTGCTGCCTTCCCCTGCTTTGAAATAATCCACTATTTTTGCACCAAAAAGCATGGCCGCTCCTGCACCCTTGCCGCATATTACATTGCCATCCCAAGTACACAGCTCGTCTTTAATATTTGCACCTTTGAGATGCCCTTCAAAACCGGGGTAGCATACCGCATCTTTGCCCTCAAGGACCCCTGCTTCACCTAAAACCATAGGTGCCGCACATATAGCACATATAAGCAGATTATTCGCTTTGCAATGATTAATCGCCATTTGTACAACATCATCCTTTTGCAGATTTGTTGTCCCCGGCAATCCACCCGGCAAAATAATCCCGGTCATTTTCTTAAAATCTATATCTTCTTTCAGGATATCGGCTTCAACCTTTATGCCATGGTTTCCGCAAACTATATGTTCGTTACCGATTGACACGGTTTGTATATCTATCTGTCCTCTTCGGATTACATCCAATGAACCTATTGCCTCGGTTTCCTCAAAGCCTTCTGCCAAAAACATATAAAGCATAATGTTGTCCCTCCATTTTATTTTTGTTTCAACACCTCAATAACAAATTTGGGAAGTGCCGCAAATCTGCCTATTCTTGATGGGTTTTTTAATATTCTGTATGCCCATTCAAGATTAAGTTTAATGAATATCTCAGGTGCCCTTTGTGCAACCCCTGCAAGAACATCCAGCGTGCCGCCCACGCCCATACAAAGATTAACCTGCAGTTTATCCTGATGCTTTTGAATCCATTTTTCTTGTTTGGGAGCGCCAAGACACACAAGCAATAGTTTTGCCCCTGAGTTATTGATTTCTTCAACTATCCCGGGTTCGTCCTCAGGTGCGAAATAACCATCGTGAGTTCCCGAAATCACAATCCCAGGATATTTTTCTTCCAAAGTCTTTTTTGCCAGCTCGGCAACCCCCGGCTTTGCACCAAACAAGAATACACCTGTAGAGGTTTTTGATACTTTCTCAAGCAACGCACAAGCAAGGTCAAACCCCGGCACCCGTTCGGGTACAGGTGTTCCAAGAATTTTAGCACCATAAACCACGCCTATTCCGTCAGCCGTACACAAATCCGCACTGTTGAGGATTTCCCTCATTTCATCATCATCGCGAGCTTGCATAACAATTTCGGGGTTGGGGGTAAAAATCTTCGACACACCATCGGTCGCAAGCAAATTCTCTGCTCTTTCCAAGGCTTCGGCGAATGTTACCCTATCCACATTAACGCCCAATATATCTACTGTGTTTCTCATATAGCATACCACCCTTTTATCAATCAATACTCCAATCAACAGGTGTTTCTCCAAATTGGGTCAAAATTTCATTAGTCTTGGAAAAATGCCTGCAACCAAAAAATCCATTATATGCCGAAAGCGGACTTGGATGAGCAGACTCCAACACCTTATGCTGCGGGTTGGTAATGAGTTCCTTTTTGCGTCTCGCATTAGCCCCCCACAGTATAAACACCATTGGTTTTTCACGCATATTAAGAAGTTCAATTACTCTGTCGGTAAAAATTTCCCAGCCCATACCCTTGTGGCTGTTGGCCTCGCCGCTGCGCACCGTCAAAACTGTATTCAGCATAAGAACACCCTGTTTTGCCCACTTTATAAGCTCGCCATGGTTTGGTATTTTAAAGTCTATGTCCGTCGCAAGCTCCTTATAGATATTCTTAAGCGACGGAGGTGGCTCAATGCCCTTTTTAACCGAAAAGCATAAGCCGTGTGCCTGACCTTCCCCATGATATGGGTCCTGACCTATTATAACAGCCTTGACATCGTTGTAAGAAGTATACCTGAGGGCATTGAATATATCATACATATCCGGAAAAATCGTTCGTGTTTTATATTCCTTTGCCAGAAATCCCCGAAGCTTTTTGTAATATTCTTTATCAAACTCCTCAGCAAGAAGCGCATCCCACTCATTTCCTATATTGACCATCACTTTTATCCTTTCGGCCTGATCTTTACTTTAGCCTCTTAAAAATCTCTTTATCTTTTTGGTAGTGGTCTTTTCGAACTCTGTATCACGGAACACAACCTTTTGTATGTGCTTGTATGATGGCAATTCCTTATTAAGAGCAACAACTTCTGCTCTTATTCTGTCCTTTTCATCAGGAAGCTCTGTAAAAATCTCGGCACATATCAAATCGTCATCGCCATATACAACCACTTCTGCAACGCCTTCAATGTGTTGAATAACCGCCTCGATTTCTTCCGGATAAACATTTTTGCCGTTAGAGGTGATAATAATATTCTTCTTTCTGCCTGTGATAAATATAAATCCCTCATCATCAATTTTGCCTATATCACCTGTGCGGAACCATTCCCCTTCAAAAACCGCATCGGTTGCCTCGGGGTTGTTGTAATAGCCAAGCATTACAATTGGGCCTTTAACCAAAATTTCGCCCTCGCCCTTCTCGTCAGGGTTATCAATCTTAACTTCAACGCCCGGTATGGGAAGTCCGGCACTGCCAAACTTGTAGTCCTTGTTGCGGTCGGTGGAAATAATCGGCGAGCACTCTGTAATACCATAGCCACCGATAACTGTAATTCCCAAATCTTCAAAACCTTTTGCCACATTTAAATCAAGGGGAGCACCACCAACAATAAGCATTTCCAAATTTCCGCCAAAAGCGTTAATTACTGATTTAAAAAATACCTTGCGCATATCAATACCCACTTTTCTGAGGGCGTTGCTTACCTTAATCAACACTTTAAGAGCCTTGTCTTTGCCTGATGATTTGGCGTTCTTCCAGATACCTTTATAGAATGTATCCGCAAAGAGTGGCACCACTGATATATGTCTGGGTTTTAATGTGTTTATATCCTTAAGAATTGTACGAAGGTTGTTATTTATAAATGTTCTGTAGCCTGCATAAACCTGGCAAAGTATACCTGCCATCATACCAAAAGTATGATTAAGGGGAAGTACAACAACCGTATTTTCAGGCTCTAACAAATTGCGACAGCTGTTTACCATATCAAACATAAGGTTTCTTTGGCACAGCATAACGCCCTTGGGGTTTCCGGTTGTTCCCGAAGTATATATAAGTGCACACATTTTGTCGACATCCTGTTCCATTCCCAAAACATCAACTTCGCCATTTGCAATCGCTTTTGAGCCTTCTTCAAAGAAATCCACAAGATTTGGAATCTCTATAAAAGTTTCAACCGAGGGCATTGCTTCTTTAAATTCAGCAATCGCTTTCTCCTTGGCGGTAGAATAAACAAAAACCTTTGCCCCGCAATCATCAACAAGAGTCTTTACTTCTGCCCCTGTAAGTTCCTTGTCGATGGGCACAATAACATTACCACTTACAATAGCAGCAAAATATGTAACAACCCAGTTGTAACTGTTTTCGCCGTAAACGGCAATCTTTTCATTCTCCATTCCATTTTTCTTAAAGTATGCCGCCAACGAGTCTATATCATCGGTAAACTTTTTGTAGCTTACCTCTGTTTCCTTTTTGTCCTCTGTGAATACAAAAGCTGTCTTTTGTGCGTAGTTTTCTCTCATAAAATCTACAAACTCGCGAAAATCCTTAATCTCCGGCATTTCGTAATATGGATAATGATTATTCTTCTTCATTTTTGATACCTCCATTTGAATTGTTATTGTTATCTTCAATCACCTTTTCCTCTTGCTCATCTGTTTTTAAATACTTTTCAAGCTGAGGATAGATGAAAAAATTCACTGCAAATCCTGACACGGCAATCAACAGCAAACCCTCCAAGGCGATGAATATAAGCCACGACCTTGCGCTCCAACCAAGCATCGCACCATAATACGGAATGCAGACATGAACAAATAACATAATCCCAAGTATAAACAGATTTCTTGGTCCCGCCTGCAAACTGAGAATAAACGCATTTTTAAAGGTGTTCTTTATTGAATTGGAAAATGTAATCATAAGTGGATAGATGTAAAAATGCATCATGGTATATGCTACGCCTATAGGAATCATTGCATAAGCCAAAATCGATGCCACCCCACCAAGCTCTGAATAAAACTTAAAAGCAAATATCATAGCGCTGACAACAAACAAATCAATCAACCATACTACCAAACTTTGCCGCATATTTGACTTGGTGTGCTGCCACCAGTCGCTTATAAGCCAAACATGTTCTTCCCTTGCATAGCTTCTCAGGATGTATGTAATTCCCGCCGTTGTCGGGCCTTGACCAAAGAAAGTCATGAACAGAACCGAAAACGCTCCGCGTACAATCAGGTCAATCATTGCCACCTGAAACATAAATTCTGCATTTGATGAATCTACAGCGGAAATCCCCATCATATTTGCCAATGATGGTGCCAATGCATTGATTATGGGGCTTGAAAATAAGCCCATAATAATTAAGGTAACCACAAAGGTAGGCAGCGCCGTTACCATATACAGAACATTCACCTTGCATAAATCCCACAGTTTTCTGAACAAAATCTCAAAAAACACCAAATGCCGGGGTTTATTCGGGTCGCGTTTTTCAACGCCCTTGCCCGGTCTGTTGTAATTAAATCCAAACATACAAAAGCTCCTTTTTTTGAGTCAGGGCTTTAACCACAGTTGTTTAAGCATGATTTTGCAGCCCTGCCAAATCGCGAAAAATCATATCAATATACGATTACATTGTACCATATTTTAAATATGATTACAACAATTTTTCTAAAACAATTTGTAAACTTTGCCGTATAAAGCAAAAAACCCGCAACAGACGACCATCCGTCTGCTGCGAGTTTATTTCGAAGATTTACGCTTCAACCTTTACAACTTCTTTACCGTTGTAATATCCGCAAGCCTTGCAAACTCTGTGAGGCATTCTGTACTTACCACACTGTGGGCATGCTACCATACCCGGAATAACAAGCTTCCAATTAGCTCTTCTCTTATCTCTTCTTGCTTTTGAAGTTTTTCTCTTTGGAACTGCCATTTCAGCTACACCTCTTTCCAATCAAATATATTTTAACAAGAACATATATCCTTGCATAATCTACTTAAAAAATTCATCCAGAACATCAAACCTTGGATCTGTGGTTCTTGTGTCGCAGGAGCATTCTCCCTGATTCAGGTTTTGTCCGCATTTTGCGCACAAGCCTTTGCAATCATCCTTACAAAGTCTTTTAAGGGGGAGTGCTACTATAATGTTGTTCAGCACAATCTCGTCAAGTTCAATGCTGTTTCCTTGAAAGTATACCGCATCTGGGTTTTCGTCATCTTGTGTCCTTGAATCTTCTTTTTTAAGAACTTCGCCAAAAGAACATTCAAAAACCTCATCAAAGGTTTCACAACAACGGTCGCACTCAAAGGAAAACTCTGCACCCACCGATGCCGAAAGTTCAAGGCTTCCGCCAATATTGACCACATTTCCAACAACCTTTACGGGTTTCAAAAATTTAAGGTCAACATCCTGATTTTTGCAAAAGTCTATTTCTGTATCGAAATCCAGTCTTTTGCCTTCAAAATTAACAATAGGCGATAAATCAAGTATCATTTGAACTTCCCTTAACAAAATAAAATGTGGTGGGCACAATAGGGCTCGAACCTATGACCCTCTGCTTGTAAGGCAGATGCTCTCCCAGCTGAGCTATGCGCCCATACTTATATCAACACTCCATCAAGAGCGTCAGCAATTATTATACACAAAACCGACAGATTTGTCAATAAAAAATTTTGTTTTTCATCAAATTTTTTTATCATGGCAAAAACAAAGCGCAACCCAAGGCAAAATCGCAAAAATGGGTCCGCGTATTAATTGCCAAGTTCACGCTTTTTACAGTTATATCTAAAACTTTATGATGTTTCTTACTCGCCTTTGCTTTCCAAAAAGTTGTTGATTTTTTCAACAAGGGCATCTGCATCTGTACCATGAACAATACACGCCTGTTCAATACTCTCGCCGCTTGCTGAAGGGCAACCCAAACAGTGCATACCTATTTCAAGGAAGAAAGGTGCTGTTCCAGGGTCAAGCTGAAGCACATCCATAATAATAGTATCCTTTGTAATCTTAGCCATTTCTCATTCTCCTTTAATCTATATTTTACATAGTTTAACCAATCATTAATATAAATAAACTACATCAACATATCCTAGTATAACTCATTTTTATTTTCATTGCAAGTATTTTTGACAATTTTTCAAATACTTTTACTTTACCTGTTATAAAGACTTTCTCCATCGCAGTCAATCACAACAACCACAGGCAAGTTCTCAACCTCAAGTCGTCTTATGGCCTCTGTGCCCAAATCCTCATACGCAACCACCTCGGCAGACTTCACGCACTCGGCAATTAAAGCCCCCGCACCGCCTATAGCCCCAAAATAGACACTGCCAAATTTTTTCATTGCCGAAACAACTCCCTCATCACGCTCGCCTTTGCCAATCATACCCGAAAGCCCTCGTTCAATCAAAATAGGTGCATAAGCATCCATGCGGCAGCTTGTTGTCGGACCGCAAGAGCCAATTACCCTTCCGGGAGGTGCAGGTGCAGGCCCGGCATAGTATATAATGGTATCTTTTATTTCAATGGGAAGCTCCTCGCCCTTCTCTATTGTTTCAATCATCCGTTTGTGTGCAGCATCACGAGCCGTATAGATCTCTCCACTGATAAAAACCTTATCTCCGCACTTAAATTTCCTTACCATTTCCTTTGTCAGCGGAGTCTTTATTTTGTATTCCATTTTCCCACTTCCTGCATATAAATTTTTCTACTTTGAAAAAATATTATTGTCAACCAAAAGGCATTTTTTTACTATTTCGATAACACCCAATAACAACAAGGGTTTTCCACAATTCGACCCAATTTTTGCCTGTTTTTTCATAGTATAAAGTTATTCCTGTGGATAATGTGAATAAGTCTGTTAATAACTTATATTACGCCACTCTTCGTCCACAAGCTATATTATGTAAACCAATTCTTTAGTTTATTACGGTTTACATAATGCTGAAAAATTTTTTGAAAAAGGTCTTGACTTATTAAATTTTGTTGCTCTTTTAAAAAATTTTTAATGGATTTTCTGTGTAATTTTTTTCACATATTTTCAAACCGTTCCATCTTCTTTTTTACCCTTTGAAGAGCATTGTCAATTGCCTTAGACGGTTTGTCCAGAGTCTGTGCAATTTCCTGATAGGATTTTCCTTCAAGGTAAAGTTCCAGCACAGATTTTTCAAGCTCGCTAAGCACCTCGTTTATCCGTTCATTCAGAAATTCTGTGTTTTCTTTACTTATAAGAAGATGTTCCGGGTCAGTTTCGTTGTTGCCTTGCAGAACATCTTCAAGCAACCCCTCCGAGTCATTTTCATACATCGGATTGCTTAGCGACACATACGAATTGAGTGGGATATGCTTTTGTCTTGTTGCCGTCTTTACCGCAGTAATAATCTGCCTTTTTATACAAAGCTCTGCAAAGCTGCGAAAAGAGGTTGATTTAAACTGATTATAGTCGCGGATAGCCTTAAAAAGACCTATCATACCCTCTTGTATAATATCTTCTTTATCCGCACCTGCCAAAAAGTACATTCTGGCCCTTGCCCTGACAAGATTTTTGTAACGGGCAAGAATACATTCGGTTGCAAGTTCGTCGCCTGCCGCGGACAACTCAACTAAATCCTTGTCCTGCATTTCTGCATAATCATAATCTATGTACGACAAAATATCCCTCCTTCTTTGGTACTAAGAAAGGAGATTGCAGCAAGTCTTTCAAAACATCTCGTGGGGTCAGCCCCAAGTGTTTTGCTTCTGCTCCAATCTCCTGTATACATTCTAAGCTATTTCACAATTTCCAATGTTTCCTTAGCAATCATCAATTCTTCGTTGGTTGGAATAACCAAAATACGAACCTTTGAATCTGCAGATGAAATATCCATCTGTGCACCGCGGATTGCCATTTCATTCTTTGCGTCATCAACCTTAATGCCAAACGCCTCAAGGTTTGCAACGATTGACTTTCTCATAAGGGGAGTATTTTCACCGATTCCCGCAGTGAAAACAATGGCATCAGTACCGCCCATATTAATCAGATAGTTGCCAAGGTATTTTCTTACGCTGTAAACAAACATTTCAAGAGCCAGCTCTGCACGGTCATTGCCGTCATTCTTTGCTGCTTCCAAATCTCTGAAATCCGAGCTTATACCTGAAATACCCAAAACGCCCGATTCCTTGTTGAGGATTGCATCAACTTCATCCAAACTCTTTCCTTCTTGTTCAGCAATAAACTTAACAATTGCAGGGTCAATAATACCACATCTCGTTCCCATAACAACGCCTGCAAGCGGAGTGAAGCCCATTGATGTATCAATCGACTTTCCGCCATCAACCGCGGTTATACTTGAGCCGTTGCCCAAGTGGCAAGTAATGATTTTGATGTCTTCAATATTCTTGCCAAGCATCTTTGCAGCTTCCTGGGAAACATACTTATGCGAAGTGCCGTGGAATCCGTACTTTCTGATTTTGTACTTGTCATAAAGGTCATAGGGCAGTGCATACATAAATGCTTCACGAGGCATTGTCTGATGGAACGCTGTGTCAAATACGCCAACCTGTGGTACGCCCGGCATAGCTTCCTCGCAAGCAGCAATACCAATAAGATTGGGTGGATTATGCAAAGGTGCAAGCGGTGTACATTGGTCAACAGCTTTTTTAACATTATCGTCTATAATAACAGACTTGCTGAAGAACTCGCCACCATGAACAACTCTGTGCCCTACTGCCGAGATTTCACTCATATCGGAAATTACGCCATATTCTTTATTTGTAAGTGCCTCAAGTACCATGCGAATTGCATCAGAATGGTCCTTCATATCCTGTTCGATAACAACCTTTTCGCCGCCCTGAGGGGTGTGGTTAAGTTTTGAACCGCCTATTCCGATTCTCTCGCAAAGACCTTTTGCCAGCACTTGTTCTGTATCCATATCAATAAGCTGATATTTAAGCGACGAGCTGCCCGCATTTATAACCAAAATTTTCATATTTTCTTTCCTCCTATTTTAGAAATTATAACTATTTCTTTTGTGCCTGAACACAAGTGATTGCAACAACACCAACAATATCGTCAGCACTGCATCCGCGTGAAAGATCGTTAATCGGCATTGCAATGCCCTGTGTAACCGGGCCATAAGCTTCTGCCTTGGCAAGACGCTGTGCCAGCTTGTATCCGATGTTTCCTGCATCAAGGTCAGGGAACACCAAAACATTTGCATGCCCTGCAACTGCACTGCCAGGAGCCTTGGATTCACCGATTTCGGGAACTATCGCCGCATCAAGCTGAAGTTCGCCATCCACCTTAAGATTTGGGTTTTGCTCCTTGCAAATTCTTGTTGCTTCTACTACCTTTGTTACATCATCGTGCTTTGCACTGCCCATTGACGAGTGTGAAAGCATTGCAACAATTGCTTCCTCTTCAACAAGAAGTTCAAATGACTCAGCAGAACAAGCAGCAATTGCAGCAAGTTCTTCCGGGTCCGGATTTTGAACAAGACCGCTATCACCAAAAATGAATGTTCCGTTTGCACCATATTCACAATCAGGAACAACAATCACAAAGAATGCCGAAACCAGCTTGGTGCCGGGTTTGGTTTTGATAATCTGAAGACTTGGTCTTAAAGTATTTGCCGTTGAATGGCACGCACCTGAAACCACGCCGTCAGCATCTCCTGCCTTAACCATAAGGCACGCATAATACATATAATCGCCAAGCGCAGTTTCCTTTGCTTGCTCGTATGTAAGCCCTTTTGATTTTCTTAATTCAACAAAAAGGTTGATATATTCTTCGGTCTTTTCGTATGTATATGGGTCAATAACAGTTGCACCCGATATATCATATCCTTTGCTATACTTCTCGACCTCTTGTGGAGTACCAACAATTATAATGTCAGCAAAACCTGCCTTCAACACTTTTTCGGCCGCCTCATAAATTCTGGCATCCATTGATTCAGGAAGAACAATTGTCTTTTTGTCTTGCTTTGCCCTTTCCATTACTCTGTCTAAAAACTTACTCACTTTATTTCGCCTCCGAAATTAATACTATGTAAAAATTTTACTTACAACATTATATAACATTTTTTTCATATATGCAAGGTTTAAACCCAAATTTTTATTTTTAAAATTAAGGCTGATTTTTGCATAGCATTATACCTTTAACCATTGTTTCTGTCTGCAAATATCCTTCCCCTTATAAAATGTTCATCTTTAGCACTTTTTTGTCTGTTTATTTGTAATAAAATTAAGTAATACTTCATTTTTTGTCATATTTTGTCATTACGCGCTTTAAAATTGTTTAATTATATGATAAAATTCAAGGAGGGGACTTTGTATGAAGATATATTGTTACAACGAACGAAAAAATATCATTGGTGAAAACCTGCGAAAAATCAGATTACAGAAAAGGCTTACACAAAATGATGTTGCCGTAAAGTTACAACTTATGGGATTCGAGCTTGACAGAATTACCATTTCGCGAATTGAAACCGGCATCAGATTTGTTCCCGATTATGAAGTCAAATTACTGGCTTCGGCATTGGAAATATCGGTGGAATCACTTTTGTCCACATAGGTTTATTAAGGGAGGGCTGCCATATGTACAAATCAGAACATCTTATAACATCCAAACATTATCTTGTCTTGGCAGTCGCCTCATTTTCTTTTGGCATCTTTGTATCATTGATGGAAGGCATCGGGGTTGCACTTATTCTTCTGGGTTGTTTTCTGCTTCTTTTGTCAGTTTCATTACCATTTGCAAAGCGTTTTTTAAGTTGTTCAATAAACAAGCTTATTTTGCTGTCCTGTTGTCTTTTAATCGCCTTTTCAATTGGCGTTTTGAGAATTGAATTGGGCAAAGTCAGCAAAAACAGTCTTCTTAATAACCTCGAAAACCAAGAGGCGTGGTTGTACGGAACAATCCTGGAAGATCCGACGCCTACCTCCAACGGACATTATTACTCTTTTGAATTTGGTTTGGCAAATATCAACGATTTTGCAGTGCGCGAAACCATTATTTTATATTACCCCAAAGCACTTACCAACCAATTTCGTGCGGGCGATACTATTTTTTGCTGGGCAGAAATAAATTCTTATATTCCCGATGACACTGCACACTATGGCGGGGATTTTTACACCCACCTTTGGAGTAAGAACATCTTTTTTACCGGCAAAACCAAAAATATTAATATATGGTCTTCTGTAAATAGCGGAAAAATCAGTCCGCTAAGGAGTATGGGAATTAAAATACGAGCCCTTATTACAAACAGCATTGACAAGCTTTTCTCCCACGATGTTACCTCCGCCGCTATATTAAAAGGTATTCTCATAGGCGACAAATCCGGATTTGATGATCAAATGTACGAAAAATTTTCAAATTCAGGAATATCCCATGTGGTAGCAGTTTCAGGCTTGCATGTTTCGGCATTGTTTGGTTTTTTAATTGCGATTTTCAGCGCACTTCATATAAAACGCAGGTTCTTTTATCTGTTGACAATACCATTTATTATTGTTTTTATGTCTGCTTCCGCATTTACCCCCTCTGTTTGTCGTGCTTCTTTTATGCTGCTTATGACCATTCTGGCATCATTGACATACGCTGAAGCAGATTCTGTTACATCGCTTTTTGCGTCCTTGGGAATTTTGCTTTTCCACAATCCATATTCCATATTTTCGAAGAGCCTTATCCTTTCATTCTCAGCAGTTTTGGGAATTTTGGTGTTCTATAACTACCTGTACCAAGGTATTTGTCAGGTGTTTCGTCTGACAAACACCAAAAAAAGTTTATTGAAGGGCTGCCTTATATATCCTTTGACTTCTTTTGCATTGTCCCTTTCGACACTTTTAGGAGCAGGGTTCTTTCTGGTGTTGTTCTTTAATAAACTTTCAAAGGTTCAGTTTTTTACTAATATATGGATTATTCCCTTGGCTTCAATAGTATTTTACCTTGGCTATATACTCTGCTTTTTATTTTACATATTCCCCTGGCTTTCGGCAAATTTTTTGAAATTTCCTCTGCAAATTTGCCTTGACTTAATAAAGCTTACGGTGGACTATTTCGGCGATTCCCGTTTTGCGTATGATTTTGACTTCTCATCCCTCACCCTTTCCCACGCTGCGGTGTACTTCGGCGGAGTTTTTATTATTTATATGACCTTAAAAGCCTTCCACGATATTCGTGAACAAAAGAAAATAGCGGCCGGAAAGTCCAGCCGCTTATTGAAATAATCTAAAATTCACTTACTATTTTCTTAAAGGTGTTGCCTCGCTCCTCAAAGTTTTTAAACAAATCAAAGCTGGCACAAGCTGGCGATAAAATCACAATGTCCCCGACTTCTGCGCAACTCCTCGCCTTAAAGATTGCCGCCCTGAAGTCCCTTTCCCTATGTACCGGGAGGCCTTTGTAATTTGGTGCATTTTTGACCGCAGCCTCTATCTTGTCGGAGGTTGCACCCACCAACACAAGTTCCTTGACATGCTCATTTACAACCGCACCAAAATCATCAAATGGTATTTTTTTGTCATAGCCGCCTGCAATCAATATAACCTTTTGTTCAAATGCCTTAAGGCCTGCGGTAGTCCTTGCCGGGCTGCTGGCTATGGAATCGTTATAAAATTTAACACCATCAATCTCTCTCACAAATTCAATGCGGTGTTGTACCCCACCGAAGTTTTTGGCAATGTATTCAATGGTTTGAACTGACACATACGGATATACCGCACCTATTGCCGCCATATAATTTTCTACATTGTGGAGCCCCGGTATCTTTATATGTGTAACCGAAATTATGGGTTTGTCGCCATTTTCTGTTCTTATAACTATATTCCCATCTTTCAGTATAACCCCACCGCTAAGTTCGTTTTGGCGGCTGAAATACATATGGTTCTGTGTTTCATTTTTAAATTCTCTTGTTATTTCATTATCAAAATTCAGTATAACCCTGCAATCCTTGTTGTTCCTAAATATATTCTTTTTTGATTCAATATACTCATCAAAATCTTTGTGCCAATCAAGATGGTTGGGGGTAACATTGGTTACCACCGCAGCAGTCGCACTGTGTTTCATAGAAAACAACTGAAAGCTGGAAAGTTCCACTACAACCATATCCTCTGCTGACATCTTCTCGACATCACCGATTAATGGTCTGCCGATATTCCCGCCAATATAACAATTGTAACCCTCTTTTTTAAGCATTTCTCCGATAAGACTTGTTGTTGTTTTGCCATCACTGCCTGTAACCGCAATTATAGGGCAGGGGCACAGTTCAAAAAACAGTTCCATCTCAGAGGTCAGTACCGCACCATGCCGGACCGCCGTCAACAGTTCGGGAACATCGGGGCGAAGCCCTGGAGTTTTAAAAATAATTTCGGTTTTTTGCGGAATATCTTTGAGATAATTGTCGCCAAGTACAAAATCCGCACCCAAGTTCTTAAGTTCTGCGTGCGTATCTCCCAAATCTTCTGCCGACCGTCTGTCGTGTGCAACTACATTGGCACCGTTTTTCAGCAGAAACTTAATAAGAGGTATATTGCTTACCCCAATTCCTATAACGGATATGTTTTTCCCCTTTATAAATGCAGTATATTCTGATACCTTCATAATACCTCCCTGCCTTTCTGCAAAGACTGTTTGCAAAATTCCTTAAAAAAGGAGCTTTGCAAATAATCTTTAAATGTAAACGGGAGGGCGAACATACCCTCCCATAAAACATCTCTAGTAATACATATTATTCAGCGTCAAGAATGTCGCCAAGTGTAAATGTGCTTTCTTCTGTGTAAGATTCATCACTTACAACTTCTTCTTCCTTTTCTGTCTCTTCAACATAATCGGGGAGAAGAACCTTTCTTGAAAGACCAATCTGCTTTGTGTCGTTGTTGATTTCAACAATACGCACTTCAACTTCGTCGCCGATATTAAGAACATCGGATGGCTTTTCAATTCTGGTATTTGCAATCTGTGAAACATGGATAAGTCCATCAACAAAAGGAGCAATCTCTGCAAATGCACCAAATGGAAGTATACGAACAATCTTACACTTGATTGTGTCGCCTACCTTGATGTCCTTTGTTGCCTGATACCAAGGGCTATCCTCTTCCTTTTTGTATCCAAGAGAAATCTTCTTGGTTTCGGTATTGATATCCTTAATATAAACCTCGATTGAATCACCAACTGCGATTACCTCTGACGGATGCTTGATTCTGTTCCATGAAAGCTCAGAAATATGAACAAGACCATCAACGCCACCGATATCAACAAATGCACCAAAGTTTGTAAGCGACTTAACTGTACCTGTGTATGTCTTGCCAATCTCAATGCCTGCCCAAAGTGCTGCTTCTCTTGCGTCTTTTTCAGCCTGAAGTTCCTTAACAAGAGAAATCTTGTTTGTTTCCTTGTTGAGTTCCTTGATATATACATCAATAGTGTCGCCAACTTTAACCACTTCTGACGGATGCTTGATACGGCTGTCTGAAAGTTCAGAAATGTGAATAAGACCATCAACGCCACCCAGGTCAATAAATGCACCAAAGTTTGTAAGCGACTTAACTGTGCCTGTATACTTCTTGTTTACTTCTGCTGCAGCCCAAAATTCCTCAGCCTTTTGCTGTGAAAGTTCTCTTGCAACAGATTTGATTGAGCCTACAACTCTAAGACGGCCGCGTCTGTCTCTGTCCATCTTGATAATTCTGAAAGCTGCCTCTGTACCCAAAAGTCCACCCAAATCCTCAACAAAGCGTTCTGCTGCCTCTGATGCGGGGATGAATACTCGGATTCCCTTAGCAATTGTAACGATTCCGCCTCTGACAATTTCAGTAATTCTGCCATTTAAAACAGTCTTATTTTCAAAGTCTTCGCGAAGCTCCTGAAGTCCTTTTTCTGCGTCGATTTTCTTTTTCGAAAGTGTAACAACGCCATCACGATCTGACACATGAACAACAAAAACATCAACTTCGTCGCCTATTTTAACAAGGTCCTTAAGATTTGCTGATGTGTCATCGGTCATCTCGTTGAAGGGGATAACGCCATCATACTTGCCGTCAATGTCAACCTGTACCTCTGTAGGGGTAATTCCGATAACTACACCTTTAACAATATCACCTGTTGTTAAGGGCTTTAAAGTTTCTTCCAATGCCTCTGCAAAGTTCATTTCATTTGTAATTTCCGCCATGGTTAAATTTGCCTCCTTGATTACCTTTTCCGGAGTGGATGCTCCGGCGGTAATGCCTACTTTTTTTATAAATTTTTTAAATAAATGGGCAAGCCCATCTAATTCTTTGCTGTTTTCAATCTTGTAAGTTTCCTTACAATGCTCCCTGCAGATTTCAAAAAGCTTTTCCGTGTTGGAACTATTCTTGCCTCCGATAACAAACATCATATCGGATTCTTCAGCAAGTTCCTTCGCCGCCTTTTGTCGTTCTTCGGTAGCACTACATATTGTATCAAAAAAAATCGCATTTGTAAAATACTTTTTTAATTTTTTTTCAATTTTTTCTGCTTTTTCGGGTCTTAGGGTTGTTTGAGCCACTATACTGACAGGAATTTCACGGTCTTTCGACAAAATTTTGTCGCAATCCTCTTCGCAACCTACAATAAAAGCCGAATCTTCGCACCAGCCGTTAATCCCCTTTACCTCAGGATGGTCTTTGTCCCCGGCAATAACGATTGTTCTGCCCTTTTTATGTTCTTCCTCCACTATCTTGTGTATTCTCTTAACAAAGGGACAGGTCGCATCAATTATTTCAACATTCTTTTTTTCAAGTGCCTCGTATTCCTTTTTGGAAATTCCGTGGGCTCTGATAATAACCCGACTGCCATCGGCAATCCTGTCAATATCCTCGGCGCATACAACACCCAAATTCTCGAGTTCCAAAGTAACATCCCGATTGTGGATAAGCATACCATAGGTATACACCAAGCCTTTTTTGTCCTCAGCTGTATTATATGCGATTTTAACCGCACGGTCAACCCCAAAACAAAAGCCTGCCTTTTCGGCTATTCTAATCTCCATAAGTTTTCGCTCCCGAAAGAACTGCAATTTTGCCCATTAAAACTTCATCCGTAATATTTTGTATGTCTTCGTGAGACAATTTTTTGTCCTTATACTCTGAAAGGTCTATGTAATCGCCTACTGTAACCTTTACACGGCTTCTGAATTTATATGTCGCCTCTATCCCAACAGGCAAAAGTCCTACTCCTGCGGTTGTTGCAATCATAACTGCACCGTGCTTTCCCCTGCCCAGAACACCGGGGGTACGAACGCGCTTGCCCTCAGGAAAAATCACAAGACTCTTGCCACTTTTCAGCATTTTGATTGCGGTACGAATTGCCACCATACCCTCGCCCCGTTTAACCGGAAACGCATCAAAAGCCCTTATTGCCTGTGCCACAACAGGCACTTTAAAAAGAGATGCCTTTGCCATATATCCCATTTCAATTGGCAAAAACGCAGCTATAAGCGGCGGGTCAAAATTGCTAAGTCGGATCGTAGCCATGTCGTTCTGTGAGCCAAGGAGTTGAGACCTACTATTGTCTTCCTAAGACCGCTTGGCCTCCGACTTACAACAGGCACTTTAAAAAGAGATGCCTTTGCCATATATCCCATTTCAATTGGCAAAAACGCAGCTATAAGCGGCGGGTCAAAATTGCT
>JAZNAJ010000276.1:0-4242 GCA_045586445.1 Clostridia bacterium
CATGGCTACGATCCGACTTATTGCCTAAGGACGATGAAGAGGACTACGATTATCTGGACCTCGACGCAGAAAGAAAAGATGACAGTATTGAAGTTACCGTTGACGGCAATGTGTATATTGTGGAGGGTATGTATGTGCGCAAGATTGTGGGTTCAACCAATTTTGATGATTATGAATCATTGCAGTACTTCCAGCGTGCACTACGCAAAAGCGGAATAATAGAGATGCTTGAGGAAAAAGGAATTAAGGAAGGCGACACAGTTCATATGTACGGTGTTGAGTTTGATTATATTAAATAATCTGTCGGGCAATACGGAGAAATACTGTGTTGCCCGAATTGTGTTTTGTGAAAGGTAAGGTCTTGTGAAATATAAAAAGATTGTTAAAGGCAACTTCATATTCCGTCCAAATCGGTTTATTGCAGAAGTGCTGATTAATGGGAAAAGAGAGATTGTTCATGTTAAAAATACCGGCAGATGCAAGGAGCTTTTGGTAGAGGGCGCAACCGTGTATATGGAGGACTTTGCTGAGAATATGCGTGGCAGAAAGCTGCAATACTCCATTGTTGGTGTCGAAAAGCGGCGGACAGACGGCAGCGTGAATATGATAAATATGGATTCGCAAGCACCAAACAAGGTTGTGGCAGAAGCCCTGAATAACGAAAAACTGAAGCTGCCCGGTATGGACAAGATTGTGTTTATTAAGCCGGAAGCAAAGTGCAAAGATTCCAGACTTGATTTTTTTGTAAAAGATTCATCCGGACGAGAAGGCTATATAGAGGTAAAGGGCGTTACACTGGAAGAAAACGGTGTTGCATTGTTTCCTGATGCCCCGACCATTAGGGGAATAAAGCATCTTAATAATCTTATATCTTTAAAACAAAAAGGATATATGGCGTATGTGATATTTGTTATCCAGATGGAAAAAACAAAGTATTTTGCACCAAATGCAAAGCAGCATAAAGATTTTGCCAATTCGTTAAAGCAAGCAAAATTAAACGGAGTAGAGGTTTTGGCGTATGAATGTGAGGTTTTGTATGACCAACTGAATCTGCTTGGCGAAGTTGCGGTAAACTGTTAGAGATGGTAGTGTTTGGAATACTTTAAACGAATTTGTTAAAAAAGAGTTGACTACAAGAGAAAAAACATATATAATGTTAATATGTATAATTATAAGTCGAAATATTATGTATTTTGGAGGCGTTTTGTATGGGCGGTAAAAAGTTGAGAAGAAGTCTGTTTGGGTATAAAAAAACGGATGTGTTTGGTTATATATGCGAATTAAACGAAAAAACAGGGGAAAGACTTGCTGAAAAGGACCAGGAAATTACTGAACTTAAAAATCGTATCGCTGACCTTGAAAAAAATCGCGAGGCGATTATAAGTGTTTTGCAAACAGCGGAGGCTAATGCCAAAGAAATGGTAGATTCTGCAAGAGAAGAGGCAGAGGAAATCCTGACCAAGGCAGATAATGAAGCTCGCGAAAAGAAGGAACTTGTTAATCGTGAAATTGAGATAAAACGCAAAGCAGTTAAGAATTATTATCTCAATGAAAACAAGAAGATTGAACAAATCCGTATTGATGTTGAGCGTATGCGTGAAAGTTCTTTGGAAGCAATAAGGCGTTTTGAAACAGAGCTTCGTCAGGTTGGCAGAATGACCGAAAACAGTTCGGCGTATGTAAATTCTGCAATGGATTATGCTGACAGAGGCACAAACCTTGAAAGTTTTGGCGATGTTGAACGGTCAATACCTGTTCATATTGTAGAAACAATAAAAGAATAGGCATTTTTGTCCAGCACAATAAAAAGTTTAATACATAATATAATAATAGGTGATTTTTAAAAATTATCACTTTTGTAAAATACGCTTATCTGTTCCGCTGATAGGCGTTATTTTCAGTAAAAGGGAGTAAAGAAAGGCGATGAAAACAGCATTGAAAACGGTATATTTGGATAATAGTGCTACAACTTGCGTCTACAAAGAAAGCGCAGAGCTTGCAGCGGACGCAATGATTAATGCTTACGGAAATCCGTCTTCCCTGCATAGAAAAGGTATAGAAGCGGAAAAATTGATAAAAAGGGCAAAGGAACAAATTGCGGATACTATAAAGGCCTCTCCTAACGAAATTTATTTCACATCAGGCGGGACGGAGTCGGATAATCTTGCTATAATCGGTGGGTGCGGTGCAACACGCGGAAAGCATATAATAAGCACAAATATTGAACATCCGGCGGTTCTCTCCACTTTGCAGCATATGGAGAAAAATGGGTATGTGGTTGAACTTGCACATGTGTCCAGGGAAGGGACTGTCGATTTGGATAGGTTATCCAAAATGATTCGTAAGGATACGGCAATGGTAAGTTGCATGTATGTCAATAACGAGATTGGTACAGTTGAACCGGTTGAAAAGATGGGTAAACTGATTAAAAAAATCAATCCTAACACAATGTTTCATATTGATGCCGTTCAGGCTTATGGAAAGATTCCTTTTTCGGTGGCAAGTACAGAGGCAGACTTTATTTCGCTCAGCAGCCATAAAATCCACGGGCCCAAAGGCGTTGGGGCGTTGTATATACGAAGCAAGACCAAAATTGCACCCATTCAATTTGGTGGCGGTCAGCAAAATGCAATTCGTCCAGGAACAGAGAATGTGCCGGGGATTGCAGCCTTTGGATTGTCGGCAGAGATGAGTTATCGTGGCTTGCCCGAAAAGGCAAATCGAATGGAGTATCTTAAAAATCGTCTCAAATCAGGCATTTTGAAGAATATAGATGATGTAGTAATAAATACCCCAAAGCAAAATGCGGCACCCCATATTTTGAATGTGTCATTTGCCTATGTGAAATCTGAGGTTTTGCTTCATTCATTAGAGAACGACGGCATTTTTGTTTCGTCGGGGTCTGCTTGTTCAAGCCACAAAAAAGGCCCAAGTTATGTCCTGAAGGCCATAGGGACAGATCAAAAATTGATTGACGGAAGTATAAGATTCAGTTTGTCTGAATTTACCACGGAAGAAGAAATTGCTTATACTGTCGAAAGATTAACAGAGAATGTTAAAAATATAAGAAAGTTACTGAAAAGATAATGAGGAAATTTGTATGCAAAAGATAGATTTGATTTTGTTAAAGTACGGAGAAATTGCGTTAAAGGGCTTGAATAAGCCTCTTTTTGAAAGGAAGCTGCTTGATAATATAAAGAGTCGTCTTGACAGGATTGGCAAATTCAGCGTGCGACGCGCACAGTCTACGGTTTATGTTGAACCGCTTGATGATTCTGCTGATATGAACGAGGCGCTGGGCATTCTTGAAAAGATTTTTGGTATTGTAAACATCTGCCCGGTTGTGAAATGCGCAAAGGATATGGACAGTATTGCCAAAACTGCGATTGAGTGTGTAAAGGATTTAAATCCGGAAGGTAAAACCTTTAAGGTTGAGGCAAAAAGAGAAGACAAAAAATTCCCCTTAAATTCACCGCAGATTTGTATGGAGCTTGGTGGCAGAATACTTGATGGCGTTAGCGACCTTAAGGTAGATGTTCACAATCCGGATATTATGGTAAATGTTGAGGTGCGTGGCGAGGCGTATGTGTATACCCAAAAGGTGAAGGGCGCAGGAGGTATGCCTGTTGGCACAAATGGGAAGGCAACCATTCTTTTATCAGGAGGTATAGACAGTCCTGTTGCCGGATATATGATTGCAAAGCGAGGGGTAGAGCTTGAGGCGGTACACTTCCACAGCCATCCATATACAAGTGACAGGGCAAAGGAAAAGGTAATAGACCTTGCCAAAGAAATGGCACAGTATTGCGGTAAAATAAAACTTCATATTGTACCTTTTACCGAAATCCAACTTGCTATTATTGAGAAATGCCCCGAAAATTACCTTACCGTAATTATGCGAAGAATTATGATGCAGATAGCTGAAAAAATATCAAAACAGAATGGCTCGGCAGCACTGATTACGGGAGAAAGCATAGGCCAGGTGGCAAGCCAGACTATGGAAAGTTTGGTTTGTACCGACAATGCCGTGGGAATACCGGTGTTTAGACCGCTTATAGGGATGGATAAGGAAGAAATTGTTTTGATTTCCAAGAAAATTGAAACATACGAAACTTCAATTTTGCCCTATGAGGATTGTTGTACGATATTCGTACCAAAGCATCCAAAAACAAAACCTAACCTTGCTGAAATTATAGAGGCCGAAAAGGCTTTGACGGATATAGAGGAAATGATTGAAAAGTC
>JAZNAJ010000277.1:0-9653 GCA_045586445.1 Clostridia bacterium
TTTTTGCAATTTTCAACCGCCTTGCAAAGTGCCTCGTTTTCAAAAAAGTCACCATCGGCAATTGACTTTGTTATTCTTGTAAGCTCCTGATAAACAATGCGACCCGCACCGATATTGGTATGCCCAACCTCTGAGTTGCCCATCTGACCTTCGGGAAGACCAACATCCATACCGGATGCGTGAACAATTGAGTTTGGATATTCTTTCAGATACTTGTCCATATTAGGAGTTTTTGCCGAATAGATGGCATTTCCCTCGTTGCGCTCATTCACGCCATAGCCATCCATAATAATTAAAGCATATGGTTTTTTGCTCATAAAACTTTCCCTTTCTTATCTAAAATCAAGGGCTGTAGTGTTCTACTACAACCCTATTTTTGATTTTTTCTTGTAACTTTGATTACTGTGCAGCCTTAACAATTACAGCAAACTTGTCAGCAACAAGGCTTGCGCCACCAATAAGACCTCCATCAATGTCAGCCTTTGACAAAAGTTCTGCTGCGTTTGCATCATTCATACTTCCGCCATACTGAATGGTAACTTCCTTTGCACATTCAGCGCAATAAAGCTCTGCGAATATCTTTCTGATACCTTCACAAACTTCCTCAGCCTGTTCAGCGGTTGCAGTCTTACCTGTGCCAATTGCCCAGATAGGCTCATAAGCAATAACAACCTTCTTTGCATCCTCTGCAGCAATGCCTGCAAAAGCCTTCTTGGTCTGTATTGCAATAAGGTCCATTGTGATGCCAGCTTCTCTTTCTTCAAGGCTTTCACCAACGCAAACGATTGGGATGAGACCTTTTTCCAAAGCTTTCTTAGTCTTAAGGTTTACAGTTTCATCTGTTTCAGCGAAATACTGTCTTCTTTCGGAATGGCCTATAACTACATAGTCAACGCCCAAATCCTTAAGCATATCCGCACTTACTTCACCTGTAAATGCGCCCTTATCTTCAAAATGAAGGTTTTCAGCACCAATCTTTACATGAGTATCTTTGGCAGCACGAACAGCCTCTGCAAGACAAACATAAGGTGTGCAACAAACTACTTCACACTTGGCACCTTCTGTTGCTTTAGCAACTTCCTTTACAAAATCGTATGTTTCACTGGGCAACTTGTTCATTTTCCAGTTGCCGGCAATAATATACTTACCCATTTTAAATTCTCCTTTGTAACTGTCTTTAATTATTTATCGTTGATTGCAACCACGCCGGGAAGGTCTTTACCCTCCAAGAATTCAAGGGAAGCACCGCCACCTGTTGAGATATGGCTCATTTTGTCGCCAAGTCCCGCCTGATTTACAGCAGCAACACTGTCGCCACCACCGATAATGGTTGTAGCATCAAGGTCAGCAAGCATAAGTGCAATTGCATTTGTACCCTTTGCAAAGTTGGGCATTTCAAATACGCCCATAGGTCCGTTCCAAACAACGGTTTTTGCATCTTTAAGAGCATCCTTGTAAAGTTCAATGGTCTTTTCACCAATATCAAGACCTTGCCAGCCTTTTTCTATTTCGCCACGGCCAACTGTCTTCTTTTCTGCATCGTTGTCAAAAGCCTTTGCAACAACAGTATCAACAGGGATAAGAAGTTTAACACCCTTTTCTTCAGCCTTTGCCATCATTTCTTTTGCATAGTCAAGATAATCTGCTTCAAGAAGTGAGTCGCCAACCTCTTCGCCAAGAGCATTCATAAATGTATATGCCATACCTCCGCCGATAATGAGGGTGTCAACCTTTTCAAGGAGATTGTTGATAACTGAAATCTTTGAAGAAACCTTACTGCCGCCAAGAACTGCAACAAGAGGTCTTACAGGATTGTTAACCGCATTTCCAAGGTACTCGATTTCCTTATTGATAAGGTAACCGCCAACAGCTGTATCAACATACTTTGTAATACCAACATTCGAGCAATGTGCACGATGTGCAGTACCAAATGCATCATTAACAAAAATATCACAAAGTGATGCAAGTTCTTCGCTGAAAGCATCAATATTCTTTGTTTCTTCTGCTCTGTATCTTGTGTTTTCAAGAAGAACAACATCTCCGTCATTCATATCTGCAACTGCAGCCTTTGCGTTTTCGCCAACTACTGTATCGTCAGCAGCAAACACAACACTCTTGCCCAAAAGCTCGCTGAGGCGTGCTGCCACAGGTGCAAGCGAAAGTTCGGGCTTAGGCTCGCCCTTAGGTTTGCCCATATGTGAGCAAAGGATAACCTTTGCACCGTCATCAATAAGTTTTTTGATTGTAGGAAGCGCACCTACAATTCTTGTTTCGTCTGTGATTTTGCCATCCTTAATAGGAACATTAAAGTCGCAACGGACAAGCACGCGCTTACCCTTTGGGCAGATATCATCAACTGTTTTTTTGTTCATTTTCCAAAACCTCCATACATTTGTCATTTTTGTAAATTTACCTACATAAATTATATTTTACTCCATTTAGGAAAATTTATCAAGTATTTTTTGTTAATTTTTTCTCAATAAAACTTTTTATCCTGCTTTTCTTGTATTTTCAACTGCCAAATCAATTATTTTGAAAAGGTCATCCACCGACATATCACCACGAATTGTCAGCCTGGTGAAATGTTCAATGCCCGATTTTGTATTGTTTGCAAGATAGTCCTGCCCACTTTCCTGATAATTCACCAGTATCTGCATACGATAACCTGCATATCTTGAAAGGTTTGATGTTGTCTGGTTATAACCGCCAAATGGATAGGAAAATACAAAACAGCTTGTTCCCAGATTCCGTTCAATCAGATATCTTGAAATTCTAAGTTCCTCCTGAAGTTCTGCCACTGAAATCGTTGTCATATTTCTGTGGGTATGGGAGTGAGATTGAATGTCAATTATCCCGCTTTCCTGCATTTCCTTTGCTTGTTCCCAGTTAAAATGAGGTGTTGAAACCGCCCCGCTCTCTATAGTTGCACCCACCGTAGAGGTTACCACGAAAATAGTTGCAGGAATATTCAACCTCTTTAAAATTGGATACGCTATCTCATAATTGCTCAAATACCCATCATCAAAGGTTACTATTATGGGTTTTTGCGGCAATTTCTCTCCGCGTTGTACCGAATTATAATAGTCAGCTACAAAAATAGGAGTGTAGCCTCTGTCCAAAATCTTTTGCATATGCTCCTCAAAAAGTTTGGGCGTTATATTTGCTCCTTCGCTGCCTTTTGGATAGGTTTCGGCAATGTTGTGATACATAAGCACCGGTATAATCGTGTCTTCGGCAGAAACTTTATCCTCTGTAGGCGTGCCTTCTGCAAAGTAAATATTCATATTCAAAACACTCAGCACCAATATCAACATTATTGCGATAATTCTGGTTTTAAAGTTCATTGCGTCTTCCCTTTCTCTTTAATCAAGTATTTTGCATATATTTGCCACAAGTTGTTTGTTGTTGTCTGTCTTCATCAATCGATTTATTATGGTTTCGGTTACTTCGGCGGTGTTTTTGTTGCTATACGCTTTTCTGATTGTGCGAACCGCCATAAGTTCCTCATTGGACATAAGAAGTTCCTCGTGTCGTGTCCCTGATTTTGCAATATCCATTGCCGGGAATATCCGTTTTTCCTGAAGCCCGCTGTCCAGACGAATTTCCATATTACCCGTACCTTTAAATTCCTCAAATATCACATCATCCATTCGGCTGCCCGTTTCCACCAACGCAGTTGCAAGAATGGTAAGGCTTCCGCCTTCTTCAATGTTTCGTGCCGCCCCGAAGAAGCGTTTTGGTTTGAAAAGCGCCCCCGGGTCAATACCTCCTGACAAAGTTCTACCCGATGGCTGAACAATAAGATTGTAAGCACGGGACAGTCTGGTCAGGCTATCAAGAAGTATAACCACATCCTTTTTGTGTTCCACCAATCTCTTTGCCCGTTCCAGTACAATTTCTGCAACTTTGGCGTGGTTAGATGGTTCCTCATCAAAGGTCGAAAATATAACATCGCCTTTTACACTGCGCTGCATATCGGTAACTTCCTCAGGTCTTTCATCAATCAAAAGCATAATAAGCTGAACATCCGGGTTATTTTCAGTTATACTATTGGCAATATTCTTAAGAAGTGTGGTCTTGCCGGCCTTGGGCGGTGCCACAATTACCCCTCTTTGCCCCTTGCCTATGGGTGCAACGAGGTCGATAAGTCTTGTTGAAAAATCGCTTTTGCTGCGTTCAAGGCGCAGCCGTTCCTTGGGATAAATAGGCGTCAAATCGTCAAACGCCTTGCGTCTGATTGACACATCTACCTTATCGCCATTGACGGTCTGGACATAAAGCAATGCCTGATACCGTTCGCCCTCGTGCTGCATACGGGTATTGCCTACAATAAAATCGCCTGTTTTAAGATTAAACCTTCGGATTTGGTTTGATGATACATAGACATCATTTTCGCCGGATTGATAATTATCACTACGCAAAAAGCCATAGCCATCCGCCAAAACCTCCAGCACCCCGCTCATCAGGTTTGTTCTGCGGACAGGATCAGAATATACTATATCGGCATCTGAAGTTTCTGCAGCTTCATCAGTTTGTATAATGGTTGTTTTTTCCTTTTGCGCTAATTGTATCGCTTCTATAAGTTCGCTTTTCTTCATAGAAGATATTTTTTTGATTCCAAGCTCTGCCGCTAGTTCCTGTAATTCCTTCAATTTAAGTGTGCCTATCTCTTGGATTTCCAAATGTTATTGCCCCCTTCCGATAAAGTTTAGAACCATATTATTCTCATATATCTCTACTGCAAAAGTCGAGTTTTCAATTTCCTGTGCAATTTCACTTTGCGGATTAATTGGTGCAAACAAGATAAGTACAGCTCCCAATATATAAAGAACCAATATACCTATAAGACCACCAAATATTCCACCACCAAGTCGATTGAATTGTTTTATTACAGGGAGCTTTGTAAATATGCCAAGCATATTCCCGACTATTCTTATTATAATCTTGCTCAATATCAGTATTATTATAAAAGCAATTAAGTTCACCAACAAAGTAGCAAACCCCTCCGCAATGCCTGTTGCAGCAGAATTTATACCATCGCCTATGTACCTGCCTAATATTCCAAATACTCCATCGCCCACCGATGCGGAGATTCCATTTGAAACATATTTCTCACCTATTACGCGGGTTATCCCATCAAATAGGGGTGTCTTCATCAAGAGGTCTGAAACTACCGGATACAAGAAAAACGAAATAATAATTGAAATAATATATGATGCTATCCTGATGAAAGACCTCATCAATCCTGCCTTATACCCCGAACGGATAAAAAGCAGTACCACTATTAAAACACAAATATCAGCAAGCATACCTATACCTCCTGTGGTTATCTTATTCTTATCAATTCTGCATTATTGTCGCCAAGGGACAAAAGTTTATCTCTTCCTTCAAATATCTTTATATCCTTAACATCTTTACTTGTTTTTACCTTATTCTTAATTACGCCACGGGGATTAATTCTTACGATTCCCTCACGGTTTGCCAACGCAATACATTCACCGCTTATGTCAATTGCCTTTACCTCGCTTCCTGAATCATAACTGCCACGCAATTTTCCGTTCGATGAATAGCTTTCCAAAACAGTACTGTTGAGGCCGCTGTCAAATGCGATAACCATATTTCTTTCATTCTCAATATTACACATTATCGGTTTTCGCCCTGAAAAATCAACTTCAAATTTTTTCTTTCCCGAACGCTTATACCCATACAAACCACTATCCGATACCGCAATCAATTCCCCGTTATCCCAATACTTAAGTTTCATAACAATTCCGGAAACTTCTGCCAGCAAGGTAGGTTCTTTGTCAGACTTTGTGTCAAGCAAAAGGATTTTGCTGTATACCGATTCCTTATCGGTCATAAGCTGTGCAACCGCCACCTTGTTGTTTGGCGAAATATCAATGTCGCCTATGTACCCCGTTCCGCTGTGCCATACATACTGTTCCTTTCCCGATTTGTCAAACAACATAACCTTGCCTTTATAGCCAAGTTCATCTGTTGCTACTGCTACATAACCATTTTTATTCACTTTTGAACATAATATTTCATTTTTTGTTTCAATTTGTGCAATTAACTTTTCTTTTTGAAAGGTTTTGATTGTTTTGCCGTTCATATCGGCAAGCATAATATACTTTCCACTTGTTTCAGCATAAGGCGAGGTTGCAGCAGATACCACACTCCAGGATTCTCTGCCCATCTTATCAATTGCATATATGCCCTCATTATTTACCAAAAGCATTTCCTTGCCGTAATTGACCATATCATACTCAACCCCTGTCTGGAAGTTGAGCTTTACAGACTCGGTTTTGGTAAAAAACTCCTTAACATCCGGATTGGAAATCACCATAACCACAACAAGTACCAAGACTATAAGAACCAATATTATTCTCTTTGTGTTAAATGCTTTTTTAAGATTAACCTTCATTTAAATCATTAACCTTTCCGGCTTACATAAAAACCGCATTCCCCCGTCGTAAGCCATAACAAGGAGGCCAGCTTTATACTATTCATAAAAAACTTTCTTTAAGAACAAACCCTCAGGCGGTGCAGTCATACCTGCTTTTCGCCTGTCGCAACTTGCAATTATTCCCTTTATATCATCAGGGGCAATCCTGCCAACACCAACATCAACAAGGGTCCCTGCGATTATCCTTACCATATTATAAAGAAACGCATCCGCCTCAATCTCAATTTCTATTTGCGAATCCCACTCCGAGCTTTCTTTGACAACACAATCCCTAATCGTCCTGATGGTGGTCTTTTGCGAGCCGCCGGCCGCCATAAATGCCGAAAAATCATATGTCCCACAGAACTGTTTTGCCGCCTGTTTCATTTTTTCCACATCCAGCTTGTAGGGAACAAACCAACTATATTTTGATGTGAAAGGATTTTCAATATTGGAATTCCAGATTTTGTAGACATATCTTTTCCCCACAGACGAGAATCGTGCATTGAATTCGTCCTCGGCATTCCAGGCAGACACTGCCTTTATTGAGTCGTTACACAGATGATTGTTTATTGCATAAGGCAGTCTTTCTGTAGGGATTTTGGTGTTGCTTTTGAAGTTAAAAACATACTCCAAAGCGTGCACCCCGGCATCTGTACGACTGCAACCACAAACAGATGTTTTTTCACCTGTAAGTTCGTTTAAGACTTCCTCAATCCGTTCCTGTACGGTTATTCCGTTTTTTTGGAATTGCCACCCGTGATAGTTTGACCCATCATACATTATTTTTACAACTATATTATTCATATCTCACATCGCAATTTCGTGTTAATCCCACGAAAATCCCTACCTAAAATTTATTTGCCAGCAAAACTAATGCTGTAAAAATTGCAACCATTATCCATCCAAAAGCATCCCGATGGGTCAGCTTGAGTTCTTTGAGTCTTGTGCGGTTTTCGCCACCGCGATAGCATCTGCATTCCATTGCAACCGCCAAATCATCCGCGCGTCTGAATGCACTTATAAAAAGCGGGATAAGAATTGGAATCATCGCTTTGGCACGGTTTACTATATTTCCGCTTTCAAAATCTGCGCCACGGGCAGTTTGTGCCTTTATTATTTTATCAGTTTCTTCCAAAAGCGTTGGTACAAACCTGAGAGCTATGGTCATCATCATCGCAAACTCGTGTGCCGGCACACCTATTTTTTTAAGTGGCGACAACAAATTTTCGATTCCGTCAGTAAGAGAAATGGGCGAGGTTGTCAATGTAAGCAGCGATGTGCCCATTACCAGAAAGAATAATCTCAGCACCATATATACAGCCGCTCTCAAACCTTCTTCCGTTATTCTTAAAAATCCAAGCTGAATTAAAATCTTGCCATCTGTCAGAAACAAATTAAATATTGCAGTAATCGCCACAAAAACCATTATTGGTTTCAGCCCCTTAAGGACAAACTTCACCGGGATTTTTGACAACAAAATCAATCCTGCCGTAAATACCGCAAGCACCCCGTAGCCATAAATATTTTTTATGCAGAATATTACTGCTATATATACTATAATACATAGGATTTTTGTCCTTGGGTCCAGTCGGTGAATTACAGAATTCCCCGGAAAGTACTGCCCAAGTGTGATGTCCTTAAGCATCGCATTTCCCCATTTCAGTTTTTAATATTTTTTCAATTTCTCCCTTTGCAGCATCTACAGTATATATGCCTTCAGGGATGGGAAAGCCTTTGTCCCTCAGCTTATCGCAAATCTTGGTAATCTGCGGAACAGCAAGCCCTATTTCCTTAAGTTCCTTTGTTCTTTTAAATATCTCAGCCGTTTTGTCAAACATAACAAGGCTACCATGGTCCATAACCATAATTTTGCTTGTCAGATTTGCCAAATCCTCCATACTGTGAGAAACGAGTATAACAGTTATCCCAAGTCTTTTATGCATATCCTGTATTTGTGAAAGAATTTCATCCCTGCCGGCAGGGTCAAGTCCTGCCGTCGGCTCGTCAAGAATCAAAAACTGAGGTTCCATAGCAAGAACTCCCGCAATGGCAACCCGTCGTTTTTGCCCGCCTGACAGTTCAAATGGTGATTTCTCCAAAATTTCTTCTTTTAACCCAACCAAACTTGCCGCAAACTCAACACGCCTTTTAACTTCTTCGGTTGGCAATCCCATATTGTTTGGGCCAAAAGCTATATCGCGAAACACAGTTTCTTCAAACAACTGATATTCCGGATACTGCATAACAAGTCCAATCTTGAACCGCATTTTTCGCCTATCACATTCCTTTGAATGGAGGACATCTCCGTCTATTGCAATTTCCCCTGATGAAGGTTTTATAAGCCCCGCTATCATCTGAATAAGGGTGGACTTTCCAGAGCCTGTATGCCCCATAAGCCCCACAAATTCGCCGGAGTTTATCACTGCGTTCACATTGCAAACTGCAGCTTTTTCAAAGGGTCCGCCGGACATATATGTATAACTGACATCTTTCAGATTAATCATTTTGCTTTGTCCTCCCCTTTTTTATAAACCGACAAAATTCTTTCGACACATTCATCAGCAGTCAGAATATTTGTATCAAAGTCAAAACCATCATTTTTCAAAACATAAGCAAGCTCGGTCGCCTGAGGAACATCAAGCCCGATTGCCTTCAATTTTTCAACCTGACAAAACACTTCTTTCGGCGAGCCTTCCATTATAGCCTTGCCGTGATCCATAACAACCACACGATCAGCTTGTGCCGCTTCCTCCATGAAATGTGTAATCATAACAACCGTCATACCCTCGTTTTTGTTAAGCCTTTTTACTGTTCTCATTATTTCGCGTCTGCCGACCGGGTCAAGCATTGCAGTAGGCTCGTCCATCACAAGAACATCGGGTTTCATTGCAAGAACTCCCGCAATTGCAATCCGTTGTTTTTGACCGCCCGACAACATATGCGGGGCGTGGTCTTTGTATTCTGTCATATTCACCGCATCCAGGGCATAATCCACCCTTTTGCGAATTTCCGATTGCGGAACTCCCAAATTTTCGGGTGCAAAAGCGACATCCTCTTCAACAATAGTTGCAACCAACTGATTGTCCGGGTTTTGGAAAACCATCCCCACCCTTTGGCGGATTTTGTAGAGAACCGTTTCATCTGAGGTGTCAATTCCGTCAACAGTAACAGTCCCCTTATCGGGAACCAAAATGGCGTTAAGATG
>JAZNAJ010000278.1:0-2925 GCA_045586445.1 Clostridia bacterium
CCTAACACGAACTGGGTCGGCTTCCTCGGAAGCTTAGAGTTCACAAGGCATACGCCCGCAAATCTCTTTCATAGGACACTACTCACAATTTGTTTGCTGTTCACAAAAACGAGCAATAGTGAATAACGCCTTTAACAAATCAAGGGTCATTGTCTTTCTCCTTTCTCATTTTTTCTAATCATATTATACAAAAAATTTTTTGGAATGTCAAAAAGAGGATGCGTGAAAGCATCCTCTTTTTTTTATTTGATAGTTACCTCAGCAGTTACCAGACGCACCAGAGTGTCATTGTCCATATCATACATTTCACCGCTTTCAAGACAAACGGCATTGTAACTATGATAGTCAGTAGCATCCTTAATGGGGGATGTTTTCATTTGAATATATTCTTTGCCATCTGAGTAAATTTCAACGAATACATCTCCAACACGAAGCGAGCCGAAACTCACTAAACCGTCCTTATCTTTCCTAATAACTTTCATAACTTTTTGTTCCTTTCTTATTTTACTGCGCTTGGGCAGAAATGTTCAATCGTTCCGTTCGGATTAGCGCCAAAACCGCAAATAGGCACGCATAATCTTATTCTTCTACGAAATACTGGTCGACAAGTTTACCATCGGCATAAACAGCACCACCAACTTTTGCGTAAAAAGTTGAGTTGTGAGTACGACCACACGCACAAGAATGGCGGACAATGATAAAATCAGTGTCTTCTTCAATTTCTTTTTTTGAATAAGTGGACGGAGTTCCACAGTTTTTACATACTACTTTCATTCTGTTTCCCTCACTCTCTGTGTATAAGGAGTTTTATCCACTCCCCTTTCCAACTTATCCTTGCTGATATAGAATATTTGCGCACTGTTCCAAGTTCGCATAATGTACTGCTTGTTTTCGCTATCATAGCCGACCACAACGCAGACACCATAGGGAGCAATGCGGAACTTAACACCTCGTTTAATAATCTTCATTATCCTCACCTCTTGGATATATTATAGCATAGATTTACTAATTTGTCAAGAGTTTTTTGAAAAATTTTGTAATTTATCCCAATACCACTTGCCTTCAAAGCATTCGTCTTTTTCAAACAATGGGAGAATTTGTAGGATATAATTATAACTGGTTACTGCGCCTTCGCAAGGGATGTTGTGATTATGTACATAATCTGTGGCAGTATTGCCCATCCGCATACCAAGCAAAAATAATGCTTGTTCTCGTTCGGTTAAACTGGTTATACCGTATTCTTCGGCAATGTGTTTATCTAATGCTCGTAAAATAGCACTACCTTTAATCTGCATTTCATTTACCTCACTTTTCTGTAAATATTATAGCACAGATTTAGTTAATTGTCAAGGGGCAATTACTGCCCCTGTTCAATTTTTTCAATCATTGCCTTACATTCTTCATATTTTTTGACCATATCGCCCCAGTAATGCCAATCATCATCACCATTGGAGCAGTACCAACCGAGTTCATTGTCACAGATTGCATTGTCGAGGTCACACGATACAGTTTTATCCCACATATTGAAGACTTTCTCATTTTCTTCTTCATCAGGCATCGCCAGCACCTTGACGAAGTAAACGGAATAGACATTCTGTAATACGGACTTTGCATTTAATTCTGTGCCATTCCAAGAGTAGAATCGAATGTAGTTGCGGAGTTCATCATAGGCTTCCCAGGCTTTATCTTGTTCGTATTTCAGACAACGAGAATAAGCCATTAAGCCCTCAAATCTTGTACCATCATCAGCAATGTAAATTCTTTCTTCTATCATAATTATTCATTCCTTTCCGTTCCTCTCTTGGGAACAATAGTATTATAGCACATTACGGGAGATTTGTCAATAGGTAAATTGAAAAAAGTTTGAGAAAATTTTTTCCCAAAGGTGGATAAAGATACAAATTCTGTCCATTCGCGAATGTGAATGGACAGGCCGAAGCCTGTCCTTTTTAGGTGCGAGGGCAAGAGAGAACTACCTTGTATTTTTTTCCGTTGTAGGTGAATAAAAATTCACGCTCCGGGTTTACGATTTCTACACTCGTACCAATGTGGTCAACAGTAGTCAAATCCAAATTGATTTCATTTTCTAAGGCGTTTTTAAGAAAAGTTATCAATCTGCGTTTGTCCTTGTCCTCGGCTCTTGTGCGGTTTGCTTTCTTGGGGGTATCGGTGCGGTCTGCCCGCCTTGCTTTTTTTGCCCCAGCTTGCAACTCCTCGGCAAGCGGAAAGAGGTCTGCACCTCGGTCAATCTCTTTATCGCATTTCAGCATATCAGCGATTTCTTCTTCGGTGCAACCCATTTTCCGCATTGCTTGGACTTGGGGGCTATCTGCCCCCATTCTTTACTCCTCGCCCTCGTCTGCGGTTTCCGCAGGCAGGGCATACTTGGAGCGACCCTTTTCGATGGTCTTAACCATCTTCTTTTCCTCGACCAAAGCGGTCAGCAGGGGGGTCAACTTCTGCGTGTTGGGGATTTCCTCATTTTCCAACCGCTTAACCAGTTCGGAGGGGGAGTAGGAAACACCCACCGCCATCACACGCAGGACAGAGGACTTCAATTCCTCGGTCTTTGCCAGCTTTTCTTTCTGCTTGGGGGTCAGTTCGCCATTGGCAGAGCCAGCGTTCTTCTTCTTGGTGATTTCGATACGCTTGGTGATAAAGGCTTTCTGCTCGTCATTCAGACCAGGCAGAGCCAAAATCTCCTCGTACATCTGCACCACAGTTTTCTTGTTAGCCATAATCATTACCTCTTTCATTATTTTATTTATAAGGGATTGGCTTGCCCCTTACATTACATAGTATAGCATACTTTGGGTCTTTTGTCAAGAGGTTTTTTAACCTCTTGACAAATAATTTTCAACAGTACCCAACAGACGGAAAGGGAAAAATTCAATTCCCAATTCCCATTTATTTTTAGTCCGTTTG
>JAZNAJ010000279.1:0-4751 GCA_045586445.1 Clostridia bacterium
TGCTATGGGCGAAATACTGACTCTTGCAAAGGACAAAGATGCAATTGTTTTTGGGCCCGGGCTCGGACAGAGCCGAGATATTATACTATTGCTTGCAGAACTTTTAAAAAATTACACAGGCAAGTTGGTAATAGATGCAGATGGACTTAATACCTTGAGCAGAAATATTGATATCTTAAAAGAAAGTGCTTGTTCTGTGGTGCTGACTCCACATCCGGGCGAGATGTCAAGGCTGACGAAAAAAACCATAGACTGTATTCAAAAGGACAGGGCGAGTGCAGCACGAAACTTTGCACAAGAACATAATGTTTGTCTTGTTCTTAAGGGACATAAAACGGTCGTTTCAGCGCCCCAGGGGGCCGAATACTTAAATACCACAGGCAACTGTGGTATGGCGACAGCGGGCACAGGTGATGTTCTTTCCGGGGTTATAGCGGCATTTTTGGCTCAGGGGATGGACAGCTTTTCTGCAGCACAGCTTGGTGTGTATGTTCATGGTTTGGCAGGCGATATAGCAATGGCAGACAAAGGAACACATGGCTTGATTGCGACAGATGTTACAGAGGCAATACCTTATGCAATATCAAAAATATTAAAATAATATATTCGGGGAGAGGCAAAGTATGAAAAAAAGTATGTTGGCGGTATTGATCGTTAATATACTTATGATAAGCCTTTTGGGTTGTGCCAAGGAATCAGGGCACGATATCTACAAGGAGATATACAAACGATATAATGATTTAAATTCTTTTTATGCCGAGGCAGAAGTTACTGTATATGGCGACAAACTTGAAAGTACATATCTGATAAGGCAATTTTATGAAGAACCGGATAAGTTTGCGGTTGAATTTGATGCCCCAGAGGAAATTGCGGGGAGCGGATATTCGTCGCAGAACGGAAAGCTTGCACTGAAGTCGGGCTTTGGTGATAAAAAGGTTTGTGAAATAGCATTCCCCGACCAAAAAAACACCATTTTTTTAAACGATTTTTTTGAGGAATACTACAAAAGTGAGGAAACCTTTGTTGAAACCAATAGCGGCTTGACGGATAATTCCACATTGCTGACATGTTTTATCCCGGGCAAGTCAAAAAAACGGTTTAAACAGAGCTTAAAGATTGACAACAAGACCTATTTGCCATTGGAACTTACAACATACGATATTGAAGAAAATCCGGTTGTGATAGTCAGGTTTGGCGAATTTAAACGAAATTGCGATATTGACGATAAAATTTTTAATTAAAACGGGAGCGTTACAAAAGAATGAACATTACACACAGAACATGGGCAGAGGTCAATCTGGACAATATCGCCCATAATGTAAATCAAATAAAAAAGTGTATCAGCCCATCTAAAAAATTGATGGGGGTTGTAAAAGCAGATGCTTACGGGCATGGTGCTTTTCAAACCGCAGAGGTTCTTTTGAAAAACGGTGTGGATATGCTGGGTGTGGCTTTTGCGGATGAGGCTGTTGAACTTCGGCGTTTGGGAATAGATGCTCCTATTTTGATATTGGGAAATACGGATGAATCTTCTATAGAAAGCATTTTAAAATATAATATAACACCTGCCGTTTACAAATTGGAGTTTGCAAAACTGTTATCACAAAAAGCAGTGGAATGCGGAAAGATTGCAAAAATTCATATCAAGGTGGATACGGGCATGCACCGTATTGGATTTTTATATGGGGATTCAAAGCCCGACAACGAAAAGACTCTTGAAGATATACTGCAAATGTCCAAACTTGACAATATTGAAATCGAAGGTATATTCTCGCATCTTGCAACAGCTGATGAACCTAAGCAAGATTATACCCACGCACAGTTTGAAAAGTTTGTCGAGCTTACTGAAAGATTGAGGAGCCTTGGGGTAGAAATTCCAATCAGGCATATTTCAAACAGTGCTGCCATTTCAAGATATCCGCAAATGCACCTTGATATGGTCAGAGCGGGAATCATTCTTTATGGATTATATCCGTCAAACACGGTTGAGTATGAAAACGTTAATTTAAAACCTGCGATGGAACTTAAAAGCAGGATAATTAATGTAATGGATTTAAATGAAAATTGTGGAATTAGTTATGGACGGACCTATTTAACTAAAGGAAAAACACGCATTGCAACAGTTGCAGCAGGCTATGCGGATGGATACTTCAGACTGTTCTCCGGCAAGGCTTTTATGGTTGCCGGCGACAAAAGAGTAAAGCAAGTAGGAAGAATTTGCATGGACCAGTGTATGATTGATGTAACAAATGTCAATAATATAAACATCGGTGACGAGGTTGTATTGTTTGGAGGCAGCGGAAAAGAAAAAGTTTCAGCTGATGAGCTTGCCGAACAAATAGGTACAATCAATTATGAAATTACCTGTGCGGTAAGCCGAAGAGTCCCCCGTGTTTATATTGAGGATGGCAAACAAAAAGAGGTTGTTAACTACCTTAATTTTGTGAGTAACGAGTAGAGGCTACATAAATCGGAATAAAAATAAGCATTTACCGTTAGCCAAAACAACAACATTTGCGTAAGATGTAGTAGATTGAAAAATGGGGGAAGAGATATGAATGTCAGCGTGATTAAGGAAAAAGGGGTTTCATCAGACAAAAAGACGCTGGAAGAGCATATCCAAAGCCTAAAGACAGGTTATGAACAAATGTCCCGAATCAATCTGGAACTGGCAGAAAATGCGGTTGCATCAGATAACGATGCACTGTTTCTGGCAGAACAAAACTTGCGGAGTGTGAAGAATAGTGATAGTTAAAAGAGGCGACATTTATTATGCAGATTTGAGTCCGGTTGTTGGTTCAGAACAAGGTGGGGTTAGACCGGTTTTGATAATACAAAACGATGTGGGCAATAAATACAGTCCAACGGTCATTGCAACGGCGATTACATCCCAAATTAACAAGGCAAAAATGCCCACACATATCGAACTTGATGCCAATGAGTATGGACTTTCAAAGGACTCGGTTGTGCTTGCAGAACAAATACGAACAATCGACAAACAAAGATTAAAGGAAAAAATAGGGCACCTTGACGACAGACTTATGACCCGCGTAAACGAAGCCCTTGAAATCAGTTTTGGACTTTTATAAAAATAATATTGAGGTGATTCCAATGAAAAAAAGGTTTAGCAAATTTAAAGTTACAGCAGCTGTTATGTGTTTTTTGTCAGCATTCACAGTGGTATTGGCAGAACCGGGAACAACAGACGACCCGCTTATTTCAAAATCATATATTGATACAGTTTTGATGCCGCAGATAAAGGCTTATATTGAAGAAAAGGTCGGTGGCACAGGCAGTACGGGGACTCCCCAAGTTGCGGAGTCTTTCAAGGTGGTTGAAATGAAGATGGGTCAGACCCTTATGTGTTCAGCAGGGACAGAACTTATTTTAAGAATGGGTAGCGCCGAAATAATCGCTACCGAAAAAGGCGGACTTGCCGATACAACAGCGGGATATGACCTGGGTGATAAGACTGCCATGCCTGCAAACCATTTGCTTATAGTACCGGTTGCCGACGGCAGAGGAATTGTTGCTATAAACGATGTGCTTGTTATGGTAAAGGGTGGATACGAGCTCAAATAAAAACAGACAAACAAAAATATAAAGAGGACGCCGTTTCTTTGATGGAAACGGCGTCCTTTTATTAGGCTATGTATACTTGTTTTGTAAGTTTTTTAAGTTTAGTTGCTGCTTTTTTAGCAAGGTTGATATCATTAAATACCCCAAATACTGACGAACCGCTGCCGCTCATAAGCGAATATACAGCACCATTTTCAAACATTATTTTTTTGTATTCTTCAATCTCGGGATATTTTTTTGTAACAACTGTTTCAAGGACATTCCCGGCGGCGTTGCCCAAAGCAACCAAATCGTTTGTGCGTATGGCATCCAGAACCGCTTTGGTGTTGGGATGCGGGGTGTTTTCGTCAAGCACAAGATTTTTATATACAAAAGGCGTAGATATGCCATAGTTAGGTTTCGCAATAAGAAATACTACATCAGAAAGCTTTGGTAATGGCGAAAGTATTTCGCCGATTCCTTCGGCAAACATACATCCACCGTAAATGAAGAAGGGAACATCCGCACCCAAATCTTTTGAAAGAACGGCAAGCTCGGTCTTTGACAGAGGTTTGTCTAAAAGATAGTTAAGTGCCGCCAAGGTTCCTGCCGCATCAGCCGAGCCACCGCCAAGGCCTGCACCTACAGGAATGTTTTTCTTTACAGATATATCCACCGCGGCGGTCAGCCCGGTCGCCTCGAAAAAAAGTTTTGCTGCTTTTACACAGAGGTTTTTGCTATCTGTAGGCAGATAGCTAAGGTTTGAGGAAAGTCTTATGCTGCACTCCTTCGATGGCGAAACACAGATAGTTATGGCATCATAAAGCTCAATGGTGTGCATTATCATTTCCAGATTATGGTATCCGTCATCGCGACGGTTGATTACATCAAGCGAAAGATTTATTTTAGCGGGGCATTTAACAGTTATTTTTTTATTCACAGGCTTTATCCCTCCCCAAATTCCTGAGGTTACAGTTTGTCCATATAATAGCTATAGTGGCGGAAATTATATCAGAAATGGGTTGAGCATAGAATATGCCATTAAGGCCCAATATTGATGACATAATAAAAAGTGCGGGGATAAGGAACAAACATTGTCTTGAAATACCCATAAAGGTAGCAATCTTTGGCTTGTTAATGTACTGGAAGTAGTTTGAATATATTATCTGTGCACCAACAATGGGTAAAGCCAG
>JAZNAJ010000280.1:0-1783 GCA_045586445.1 Clostridia bacterium
GGCAGAATAAGAACCGCATTTTCTTTTGACCGTGCAAGGCAATTAAAAACAAAAGCATAGTTAGCGTTACTTTCAGGAGGCAAAACCGGAAATCTGCCATCAAGCATAGCCTCCATAGTTGATGGAGCGTTCCAAGAAATATTATATGGTGGGTTGCTGATTGATACATCGGCAACGGTTGGCTCTGCGTGATCTACAACATCACAACGGCTGTATTTTTCGCCTTTTGTAAGTTTGTAACACTTGAATTGTTCACGGCTCAAAACATTACCATTGACAACATATCCGCTTGCATTACGCAAACAGAGGTTGAAAAGTAAGAACGGAATAACTCTTTCGTCCAGTTCTTCAATGAAAACATTTTCGATATTACCATTTTTCAGCATTTCAATGGTCAATGCTCCGCTACCACCGCAACAATCATATACAGATTTGCAATCACCAGCCAATGCTGAAACCAATCTGCAAAGGCTTTTTGGTGTATAGTCCTGCTTTTTCTCTGTTCGGTCTGCTTCGTAATACTGCCAAAGTGCTTGTAACCAATCCTTCGTGTCGTCAATAATGCTGTTATAACCATCAAAAATCGCAACATCTTGCGAAAGTGTCGCATTATAAAGAACATCACGAATTTGTGATATTTGCGACACGCCGCACAAATTAAACATTTTGTGCTTAAATTCTAATAATTCCAATTTTGCACCTCTTTTATATTAACTTTCTCTCCGCAATTAGGGCAATATGTATATGTGCAACCAGCCCAAACAAGACAACTTTCGCCACAAATCGGGCATACCATTTCGCAAGCATCTATTTTTTCTTCTTCCTTGCGAATCCACTCTACTTTTTCCATTTTTACCTCCAATATTTATTGGGAGGGTTGCCCCTCCCTATTAGTTACCATTCACCACAACTTTGATAAGTCCACATTCAAAGAAAGCCTTTGCCATAGTTGCTGCCATTTCCTTATCTACGCCCTGAGCGATCAGATCCTTTTTGTAAGCGTTGATTGCGTTTCTTTCTGCCTTAGTCATTTTGTTTACCTCCTATTATTTGGGGTGCTCCCCTTAACTGTCTTTATTATACACCATCTTTCCGCATTTGTCAACAACTTTTTAATAAAATTTTATAACTATTTTGAGAAAAAGAAAACCCTACCTTTCGGCAGGGCGTTCTTTATAGGTGTTTTTCAAGCCTGTCCATCGCTTTGTAAACGATGTTTTTCACTTGCTGAGTGGATAGGTCGTATTTTTCTGCCAGCCGTTCATAGGTTGTGCCATTGAAAAGCCGGTCACTCAAAATCATCCGATGCCGTTCGTTGAAAATCCATTGGTCAATGAGGTATTGCAGTTCAGACCTTGACAGATTATATGCTTCGGTATTTTTCCGCAAGGTCTACCACCTCCATGCCGACCATTCGGGCAAAGTCAACCTCTTTCTGTACGCCTTTGCTCGGTTCGCTTGCCACAATCAGCACATCGCAGACGGAAAGCAAATCAAGACAGATTTCCAATTCTTCCGTATAGCCGATTTCGCCATAGTCAAGGCAAGAGAAATTCAGCAACGGACAGACAACGCAATGCGTTGGGTTCTCCATCTGTAAATCGTGGGCGATCTTCTTAACGCGTTCAATATTGGATTTGTCGCCGCCATATTTATGAGCCAAATACAAAAGCATTACATAATCACCTTCATTTCCTTTCGGTTGCCTCGCAAGATGATTTCCTGCGGTACATAGCTGGACGAAGTCGGATCGTAGCCATGTCGTTCTGTGAGCCAAGGAGTT
>JAZNAJ010000281.1:0-2548 GCA_045586445.1 Clostridia bacterium
AGTTTCCATTTACGGCAACCTTGTTTGAGGGACTCTCGTCAAATCTTGCAAAGTATCTTCCAAGCATTACAAAGTCAGCACCCATAGCAAGTGCCAAGGTAATATGATAATCGTGCACTATTCCACCATCAGAGCAAATGGGGATATAAATACCTGTTTTTTCAAAATATTCATCACGGGCAGCTGCAACCTCCTGTACTGCGGTTGCCTGACCTCTGCCTATACCTTTCTGCTCGCGAGTTATACAAATTGAACCGCCGCCAATACCGATTTTAATAAAGTCAGCGCCCGCCTCTGCCAAAAACATAAAGCCTTCTCGGTCAACTACATTTCCTGCACCAACCTTTACGCTGTCGCCATATTTATCACGAATAAACTTTATAGTGCGAAGTTGCCATTCTGAAAAACCTTCAGAAGAATCTATGCAAAGCACATCTGCACCTGCTTCGATAAGAGCAGGTACTCTTTCAGCATAATCACGGGTATTAATTCCGGCTCCAACAACATATCTTTTTGACGAATCCAAAAGTTCGGTTGGGTTTTCCTTGTGTGCATCATAGTCCTTTCTGAAAACAAAAGCTACCAATCTCTGTTTTTTATCTACAATAGGCAGTGCATTAAGCTTATTATCCCAAATAATGTCGTTTGCTTCCTTAAGGCTTGTACCCTCCGGTGCATATATAAGTTTTGAAAATGGAGTCATAAAATCTTTAACCAGTGTGTTTTTGTCCATACGACTTACACGATAGTCACGAGGTGTAACAATACCCAAAAGAACACCCTCAGCAGTACCGTCTTCAGTAACTGCAACAGTGTTATGCCCGGTCTTTGCTTTAAGCTCTAAAAGTTCAGCTAAGGTCTGGTCGGGTCTGATATTGGAGTCACTTGCAACAAAGCCTGCTTTGTGGTTTTTAACTCTTCTTACCATTGCGGCTTCATCTTCAATCGACTGCGAACCGTAAATAAATGAAACACCGCCCTCTTTTGCAAGTGCGATAGCAAGTTTTTCGCCCGAAACAGACTGCATAATAGCAGATACCATCGGTATATTCATTGTTATTTCAGATTCCTGTCCTTTTTTAAACTTTACAAGTGGGGTTTTAAGACTAACATTGCTTGTCATACATTCCGAAGAAGAATAACCCGGAACAAGTAAGTATTCACTAAAGGTATGTGAAGGTTCATTAAAGTAATAAGCCATTTTCAAAATTCTCCTATCTCTCGTAATCAATTATTTCAAAATATTATATAACACTTTACTCCAAAAATCAAGTGTATCCTGCTTTTTTTCTGCTTTATCTCATTTTTTTGTTAAAAACTAATAATCAACACATACAGTATCGTATCCTTCAAACACAGAATCAACCATAGATTTCCAGCGTTCTACACTGACCTCACCATCTCTTGATGCTACTCCGTGGGTTTGTGCCAAGGTATTTGAGTAATCTTTAAGAGCATATACTGCAAACTCTTTAAATGCTTTATCATAATGGGTAACTATGGGCAAAAACGAATAATCGTGTATATATACCCGCTCGCCGTTAAATTTAAGTTTTATATCAGCAAGCCCGCCCAAAAGATTTCGTGCTTCAAGTTGTCTTGACACATAATTTCCCAGGGAATAATATACAAGCATCTGGTTCCCGTTTTCTGACGAATACCATTCTACAGGCTCAATTACATGGGGATGTGCACCAATAATCAAATCAACACCCCAGCTACACATATTTTTGCAAAGCTCCTTTTGTTCATCGTTGGGTTTTGTGGAATATTCCGTACCCCAATGCATAAAAGCAATTGTAAAATCTGCATTTGTTTCTGCATACAAGGCATCTTTCTCTATTTTTTCGTTATCAATGTAGTTTATCAGATATGATTTGTCCTGAGGAAGTGTTATTCCGTTTGTGCCATAAGTATAGTTAAGCATGGCAATCTTTGCCCCCTTAACCTCCATAATATCAACCAGTTGCTTTTCATCTTCGCTCTCATTTATTCCCAAAACCTCAATATTGGGATAATTCTTCCAAAATTCAAGTGTGTTTTCCACCCCTTCTTCTCTTCTGTCAAGCACATGATTTGAAGCGTGTAATACAACATCAAAGCCTTCGTTTACCAAAGTTTTGCCCATATCCGACGGTGAATTAAACAGTGGATATCCTGAATACCCCAAATTTTCGCCACCGAACACCGTTTCTTGACCTATAACCGCTATATCTGCATTTGAAAACTTTGGCTGTAGTTTTTCAAACAAGTGTGAATACTCGTATGTTCCATCATTTTGTTTTCCACTGTTTACAACAGGCATATGAAGCAAATTGTCGCCTACAGCAACAATAGTTATTGTTTCGTTTATCTTATTCTCCACAAATGCAGCTTTGTCAACTTGATTTTTCCCACAGCCCGAAACAGACAAAGCCAAGATTATTATTGTTAAAAGAATTCTTCTCATTTGCGCATCCTCACTTCTTTCTATTAATTTATTTTACTACTACAACCCATTAAATTCAAGTAAAATAATCAAGATTTTATTGTTCTTGGTATTTTCATA
>JAZNAJ010000282.1:0-3588 GCA_045586445.1 Clostridia bacterium
ACGATCCGACTTAAGTTCCAACACATATGGGAACCTTCCCAGTTTCTCTTTTTTTGCTTCTAATTTGATGTTTTCACCATAAGTGCCACCGTATTTTGCCGACTCGGTAGAAAGTACCACCTCATAGCTGCCCTTGGATGCCACGCCAACCTTGTAATTTTTGTATTCCTTTGCTGCAAAATTAAGTACAACAATGGTTTTGTCGCGCTTGCTTTTGCTGATGCGCATAAAAGATATCACGCTGTTTTCACTGTCTTCTGCGTTTATCCATTCAAAACCCTCCCAACTTTGGTCATTTTCATACATAGAGCGGTTTTTAAAATAGTATTCGCCTATGTCCTTTAAAAAACTTTTAAGACAACGATGGCTTTCGTAATCCAAAAGGTTCCAATCAAGTTGCTTATCATATCGCCACTCAATAAACTGTCCAAATTCGCCCCCCATAAATAACAGCTTTTTCCCCGGATGTGCATACATATATGAAAAAAGAAGTTTCAGGCTTTTGAACTTTTGTTCATAACTACCGTACATCTTGTTAATAAGCGAGCCTTTACCGTGAACAACCTCGTCATGCGAAAGCGGCAAAATAAAATTTTCAGAAAAGGCATATATCATAGAAAAAGTCAGCATATTATGGTTTGCCCCACGAAAGTATGGGTCCATACCCATAAACCTTAAGATATCGTTCATCCAGCCCATATTCCATTTGTAATTAAATCCAAGGCCGCCTTGATGCACAGGTGCTGTTACTCCGCTCCACGCTGTAGATTCTTCGGCAATCATAAGAACATTGGGGAATTCTTTAAATACCTCCCGATTCAGCTTTTGCAAGAATTCAATTGCGTCAAGATTTTCCTTGCCACCGTTCTTATTGGCAACCCACTCACCCTGCGGGCGGTTGTAATCAAGGTAAAGCATACTTGAAACCGCATCCACGCGCAGCCCATCAATATGGTACTCCTTAAGCCAGAAGATTGCATTGGAAATAAGGAATGACTGCACCTCGGTTTTGCCCCAATCAAAGACAATGGTCCCCCACTCTTTATGCTCGCCAAGCCTTGTGTCGGAATATTCAAAAAGGCAACTACCATCAAACCGTCTGAGCCCGTGTTCGTCCCTTGGAAAGTGCGCCGGTACCCAATCCATAATTACCCCTATATTTTCACAATGGCATTTGTCAATAAATGCTTTTAATTGTTCCGGCTTGCCGTATCTGCTGTTGGCAGAATAATATCCCCCGACCTGATACCCCCAGGAGCCATCAAATGGGTATTCACAAACTGGCATAAGTTCAATATGAGTATATCCCATATCTTTTACATATGGAATAAGTTCATTCCCTAAATCCTCATAGGTGTAAAAACTGCCATCGGCGTGTTGTCGCCACGAGCCTAAATGCACTTCGTATATATTGATTGGCTTATCATAGGGAGTGGTCTTTTGTCTTTTCAAAAGCCATTTTTTGTCACCCCATATGTAGTCCATACTGTTGGTAACCGAGGCAGTTGCAGGTCTTAATTCGCTCTCAAAAGCAAACGGGTCTGCCTTATATAAAATCTGTCCGTCTTTTGTTCTTATACAATACTTATACTTTTCTCCGTCTTTGATATTCTCAATAAAGCACGCCCATATCCCCGTTTCAGGGTTTTTCTCCATTGGATTTTTATCTATATCCCAGTTATTCTGGTCGCACACAACCGACACCATTTGCGCATCAGGCGCCCACACAGAAAATCTGTATCCATCCCCTTCAGGGTGCGCCCCAAGCAAATTATAGCTTTGAAAGTTTTCTCCACGATTAAACAAGAACATCATTTCTTTTGGCAGTGTTGTTCTTTTTGACAAATTATTTTTCATTTTTGGTATCCTCCCTTTTTTGTCTTTGTCGAATTGTTTTTTAATATCTATCCCAGATATATTTCTGCACTGTTTCCTTTAAGATTAATTTTTGAGCCCAGCTTTGTATTATCAAAAAAACTTTTTGGCGCAGCATTTTTATATTGAGATACATCAATATCTATACACACATCGGCTTCTCCTCTGTTAACAAAGCACAATGCTAAACCGTTCTTTCCTTTATTTCCAAATACATCCTTGCCGCCAACAATTTTGCGACTATATCCAATCACCTCATGACTTCCTATCAGATTCATACAGGAATACAGAGCCTCTTTGGGGTAATTTTGTTAGAGGCATCCTCCCATACTTCGCCAATTATGACCGCATCATTCTTTGCCTTTTTCACCTGGGCACGCAGAGTTTTTATAAAGTAATCGGGAAGCTCATCCGCAACATCAAGTCGCCACCCCGAAGCCCCAAGCCTTAACCATTTTTTTATTATAGCATCAGGTGCGGTTAAAATGTAGTCGATATATGTCGGTTCGGTTTCACATATATTTGGCAGGTTTGAACACCCTCACCAACTGTTATACGAGCCGTCATCATTCCATTGATACCATTTGCGATACGGTGACCTTATATCCTGCATTGCCCCCGTTCCTCTGCCATAATTTTTATATTTATTGAAGTATATGCTATCGCTTCCCGTATGGCTGAACACCCCGTCAAGAATTTTGGGGCATGGTTTCGGATGTTACCCACAAAGAAAGGCTGACACTCTCTCCCGTTTTGACTGCCCCTTTTGGTGTTCTGTATTTTTCATCCTGCGAATTGTGATAAATTTGCATAACCTTTCCCCCTGTGTTATTTCATTTATATTTATGTTGCATTGGTCTTGTTAAAATGTTATAATAGTACTATTATATAGCAACAAAAGAGGGTTTTTATACTATGAAATCATATACTTGTGGCAACCGTCCCATTAACTGCATAATTTTTGACTTGGATGGAGTCCTTGTGGATTCTGCACAGGTAACTCAAAAAGCGGCAAGGCTTGCCCTTGATGAAATCGGTATTAACTCGTCAAACATTGACTTTTCGCCTTACTTCGGCACAGGCGAGAAAAATTTTATCATTGGGCCTTGCACACATTTTGGCAAACTTAATCTTGCAGATACTGCAATAACCCGATTTTATGAAATTTTTTATGAACTGTGCAAAACCGAGATGAAAGTTTTTCCATCTGCCGTACTTCTTATAGAAGCCTTGCGACAAAAGTCATTTAAGCTTGCTATTGCCAGCAGCTCTGCATTACCCAAAATCAAGGCTTCGCTTAAAGCTGCAAAAATTCCCAAGCGGTGGTTTGATGCAATTGTCTCCGGCAATGATGTTAAAGAAAGAAAACCTTCCCCCGAAATATATATGAAAACCGCCTCGGTTTTAGACGCAAATCCGCACAACTGTCTTGTGGTGGAAGATGCTCTTTCGGGGATAGTTGCCGCAAAACAGGCCGGTATGCGTTGTTTTGCTGTTACAACCGCCTTTTCTTCGGGCGAACTTGCCAAATCCGGTGCGGATTTTGTGGCCGATGACCTTCTTCAAGTCCTTGACTATTTAATATAATGCCTTATCACGGCTTACGATAAGGGCAAAATTTTTTAAATTATGTGAGCCAGAAATGAGTTATGCTATGCTTGAGTTTATGTTGGGTACAGATGACAAATCAAAAACTGAAAATATATATAATCG
>JAZNAJ010000283.1:0-3269 GCA_045586445.1 Clostridia bacterium
TCTGCACCATTGATAAGAACTTTTACTTTTTTCTTTTCCATAGCTTTCTCCTAAAATCTTTAATTATTTTTTATATACTCAATTGCTTTAAAGAATCCAATAACCGTCTTTGCATCACAAATTTGATTTTTCATTATTTTATCATAAATTTTTTCAATTGAACATTCAAATACATCAAGATATTCATCTTCATCAGGATTTACATCACCTTTTTCAAGCCCCCACGCAAGGTATAAATGTGTAACCTCGTTTGCAAATCCCGGTGAGGGATAAAGATACCCCAATGAGATAAATTCTTTTGCCGTATACCCGGTTTCCTCTTCAAGTTCGCGTTTTCCGCATTCTAAGGGGTCTTCATTTCTTTCCAACTTACCTGCCGGTATTTCAACAAGCTCCTTTTCAACAGCCTTTCTGTACTGTTTTACCAGAATAATCTTGTTATCGTCGGTAATTGCAACAATTCCCACACCGCCGGGATGGTCAACAAGTTCTCTGTATCCTATCTTACCGTCGGGAAGTTCAACGCTTTCAACCCGAACATCAAAAATCCGTCCCTCAAATCGCTTTTCTGTTGTAATGGTCTTTTCATTAAATACCATACGAATACTCCCTTTGAAATATACTAGAAACGGGCAGAAAATTTCTGCCCGTTTATGTTTTGATATGGTGTATTAATTAAACAATACCCTGAGCCATCATAGCACTTGCAATCTTTTCAAAGCCTGCAATGTTTGCACCTGCAACAAGGTTATAGCCAAATCCGTACTTCTCAGCAGCAGCGGCTGCACTGTCGTGGATGTTAACCATGATATTTTCAAGCTGAGCATAAACCTGGTCAGGAGCAAATACTGTATGACCGGCATTCTGCCCCATCTCGATACAAGAACAAGCAACGCCACCTGCGTTAGCAGCCTTTGCTGGGCCAATCACAACACCATTCTCGCGCAAGAACGCAACAGCCTCATTTGTGGTAGGCATATTTGAGCCTTCGCAAAGGAACTTACATCCTGCAGCAACCATAGCTTTTGCTTCTTCCATACCGATTTCATTCTGTGTTGCGCAAGGAATGTAAAGGTCTGCCTTAACACCCCATGGTTTTTCTCCGGGGAAGAACTTAGCATTGGGGAACTTTTCAGCATAGGGAGAACAAATATTCTTGCCTGATGCACGAAGTTCAAGAAGGAAATCTTCCTTTTCGCCGGGTGTAACACCATCCGGATCGTAAATATATCCATCAGGACCTGAAATTGTGATAACCTTTGCACCAAGCTGGTTGAGTTTTTGAACTGTACCCCAGGATACATTACCAAAACCCGAAACTACAACTTCCTTGCCCTTAAGTTCTTCGCCAAAATGCTTAAGCATTTCTCTTGCAAAGAATACAATACCATAACCTGTAGCTTCTGTTCTGCCGTTCAAACCGCCATAAGGAATACCCTTACCTGTAAGTACGCCCTCGTATACATCCTTAAGTCTTTTATACTGACCAAAGAGGTAACCTATTTCTCTAGCACCAACACCCAAGTCGCCTGCAGGTACATCTGTGTTTGCGCCAATATGTCTGTAAAGTTCTGTCATAAATGACTGACAGAAACGCATAATCTCAGCGTCGGATTTGCCGTTGGGGTCAAAATCTGAACCACCCTTACCGCCACCAATTGGAAGACCTGTAAGAGAGTTTTTGAAAATCTGTTCAAAACCCAAGAACTTGATAATACCCATATAAACATTAGGAGCAAATCTCAAGCCACCCTTGTAAGGACCGATTGCACTGTTAAACTGAACTCTGTAACCACGATTTACCTGAACCTTGCCGTTGTCATCCACCCAAGGAACGCGGAATGTAATAGATCTTTCAGGCTCTACAAGTCTTTCCATAAGGCCTGATGCTTCGTATTCCGGATGTTGTTCAATAACCGGTTCCAAGGATTCCAATACCTCATAAACTGCCTGCAGGAACTCATTTTCCCCGGCATTGCGTTTTTCTACGCCTTCATATACTTTTTGCAAATATGCATTTTTGATACTCACTTTTACCATCTCCTATACAAATTTAAAATAACTATACGAATAATTATAACACGAAAATAATGTCTATGCAATAATTTTTTTCAAAAAAAATGTAAGTTTTTAGCATTTTTAAAAAAACTTTTTTATACAATCTAACAAGACATTCCCGCCAGACGCCCCGTCGAAAACGCAATCTGCAGATTAAAACCACCTGTATACGCATCTACATCAATAATTTCGCCTGCAAAATATAAGCCCTTAACTTTTTTCGATTCCATAGTAGACGAGTCTATCTCCTTTACCGAAATACCGCCTGAAGTAATTATAGCCTGTTCTATAGGGCAAAAGCCCACAACATTAAACTCTATGCTTTTAAGTGCCGAAATAAGATTCTTGCGTTCTTCCTTTGTTATGGAATTTACCTTTTTTCTTGGGTCTATCCCCGAAATATCAACTACAACATCAACAAGAGTTTGTGGAATAAGGTCGCCCAGACTATTTACAAAATCACGATTTGCATATTTTTGAAAATCCCGTACAAGTCTTGCATCAAGGGTTTTTTCGTCAAGTGCCGGCTTTAAGTCAAGTATAATTTTATACTTATTCTCCGTCATTGGTCGCATATGTGCAGATGCACTTAAAATAACAGGACCGCTAAGTCCAAAATGAGCAAACATCATCTCGCCAAAGTCTTTGTATATTCGCTTGTTTTTTTCGTTTACCACAGTAATTTCTATGTTTTTAAGCGACAACCCCATAAGGTCATATGCCCATTTTTCTTCAACCTCAACCGGAACAAGCGATGGGGTAATGTCAGCTATTGTATGTCCAAGTTTTTCAGCCCATTTATAACCATCACCGGTTGACCCTGTTCCCTGATACGAAGCACCGCCGGTAGCAATTATAACAGATTCGGCAAAGATTTTACCCCGCTTTTCTGTAACTACAGAGGACACCTTGCCACTTTCGTCGGTAAGAATTTCCTTGACGGTATCATGTATAATATGTGCACCGCTTTTCTTCACGAAAGTCACCATAGCATCAACAACGCTTTGGCTTTTATCAGAAACGGGGAAAACTCTGTTTCCCCGTTCAACTTTGGTCTTAACACCCAATTCATTAAAAAAATCAATTGTATCTGTGTTTGTAAATCCATAAAATGCACTGTACAAGAAATTACGATTTACAGTAACATTTTCAAGCAGGGTTTCCACATCATCGCAAGCATTTGTAATATTGCAACGACCCTTTCCGGTAAT
>JAZNAJ010000284.1:0-1998 GCA_045586445.1 Clostridia bacterium
ATATTTTCACTGCCAAATCCTTTTGGTGCGACAGTAACTTCTATTTCATCTCCCGGTACAATTTCAAAATAAAGCATAGCAGGTGTATTGTCACCGGTGTTTACTCTGTCAAGCGGGTCGCGAACCACACTCTTTCTAAGGTACCCTTCTTGGTAGCCCTGTCTTACGCCTTCGTTTACCGCCTCTGTAATATCACCTTTTACATGGACATCCTGACCAATTTTAAGAAATACACACGCAACACCTGTATTCTGACAAACAGGCTGATTATTGTCGTCGGATATATTGTAATTTTCTATAATGCGTTCCAATATCTCCTTTGCCTGCGCCCATGTTTCATCATCACAAAAACTTTCTATACGCTCTTTAATATCACTACCCAGATGACAATTTGCCTCAACGCAAAGCTTTTTTACCACCTGAGTGATTTTTAAAGCATCGATTTCTCGCATAACAATTCCTCCTGCAACTTATTTTTACAGTACATTATATATTCTGTCTAAAATATCGCCCTCACGACCAATAACCTCTGCAACCACTTTATCACCTTTAGAAGGTTTCTGCGGTGTGCCAGTTATGCGTTCGGTTTTTTCTTTAAGCTCCGAAATATCTATAATCGGCAACTTAGCTTTTATCAATCGCTCTTTCAAATCTTTATTTTTAGGATTAACCGCAATTCCGCCCTGTGTAACTAAAACATCAATATCCTTGCCCGGAGTGGATATACAGGTTACCCGGTCTGTAATAATCGGCATTCTTGCTCTGAACATAGGAGCAATAATCATAGAAAGCTTAGAGCCTGCCGCAGTATCGCTATGTCCGCCCGAGCCGCCCATAATATATCCGTTTGAGTCTGTATGGACATTTACATTGAAATCGGTATCAATCTCGGTAGCACCCAAAATAACAACATCAAGGCTGTCAACAACGGCACTCTTGCTGGTTGGTGATGCATACTGCATAGCAGAAATTTCATTATGTCTGGGGTCGTTTTTTATAGACTCCACTGCCGTAAGGTCAAAGCACTGAACATCCATAAGATTGCGGAAGCAACCTGATTTAAGCATATCAACCATATAGCCTGTGATTCCGCCAAGTCCAAAGCTTCCCACAATACCTTTCTCAAGCATTATATCCTTTAAAAACTTTGCAGCGGCAAGAGATGCTCCGCCGGCACCCGTCTGAAAAGAAAATCCATCTTTCAAAAGTCCTGAGGCTTCTATAACTTTTGCAGCATGAGATGCCATAATGAGGCCCACAGGGTCACGGGTAATCCTGGTTGTTCCTGAAACAATCCCTTTCGGGTCACCGATTGCATCCACATTAACCACATAGTCTATATAATCTTCAGAAATGGACCAATCCTGCATAGGATAAGGAACAAGATTATCAGTAATTACCACTGTTTTTTTTGCAAACATAGCATCAGCATAAGCATAGCCAAGGCTACCGCAGGCAGATTTGCCATATTTACCCGAGCAATTACCCATTGTATCGGCAGTAGGTGCAGCGATAAAAGCAACATCAATTGGAGTTTTACCGGAAGCTATGTCGCTCGGTCGTCCTCCATGAGTACGGAACTCTATTGGTCTTTCCAATACCCCTTTTGAAAACACTTTGCCGAGATTAGCCGAAATATAGTCAGCCGCAACGCCTGTCACTACATTATTTTCTATGTGATTAATAAGTGGCATATGTACATCAAACAGAGAACTCGCATTGACAGTTATGTCTTTTATTCCAAGGTTTGCTATTTCTTCCAAAACCATATTTAAAACATAGTCACCGTTACGAAGATGATGATGAAAGGAAACCGTCATTCCATCTTTCAAACCAGAGAGAACAATAGCTTCGCGAATAGAATTTACTAATTTATTCATTTATATCCCTCCCGTCTAAGCCCAAGGCTTCGGCCATAGAAATGGTTCTTTCTGCTCTTGCAACGATAGGAGCATCTATCATCTTCCCATGCAATGATATAGCGCCCTTGCCCATCTG
>JAZNAJ010000285.1:0-5347 GCA_045586445.1 Clostridia bacterium
ATTAAGGAAATATCATTTATGATTGAGGGACAGGGTGCATACAGCAGACTCAAGTACGAGAGCGGTGTCCATCGTGTTCAGCGCGTTCCTGAAACCGAGTCCCAGGGCAGAGTCCATACCTCGACCGTTACGGTTGCAGTCCTTCCCGAAGCAGAAGAAGTTGACTTTGAAATCAACCCTGCAGATTTGCAGATTGACACCTATCGTGCCAGCGGTGCGGGCGGACAGCATGTCAACAAAACCGAATCGGCTATCAGAATCACACATATACCGACAGGCGTTATTGTGGAATGTCAGGATGAACGCTCTCAGCATAAAAACAAGGACAAGGCGATGAAGGTACTGCGTTCAAGACTTTATGAGGCAGAACTTCAAAAACAACAAGATGCCATTGCGGCTGACAGAAAGAGTCAGGTGGGAACGGGCGACAGAAGTGAACGCATTCGTACTTATAATTTCCCACAGGGTAGAGTTTCTGACCACAGAATTGGACTTACATTATACAAGATTGAAGCGATTATGAATGGTGATATTGATGAAATCGTAGATGCACTTATCACTACCGACCAAAGCGAAAAGCTGAAACTACAGGCAGAAAACTAAGTTTTTTGGAGATGTTATTTTGGAAACACGAATTTTTGAAAACACCAAAGAGCATATAGCAAAGGCTGCAGAACTTATAAGACAAGGCAAGACCGTGGTTTTCCCTACGGAAACAGTTTATGGTCTGGGTGCCAATGCTCTTGATAAGGATGCGGTAAAGCTGATTTTTGATGCAAAAGGCAGACCGTCTGACAATCCGCTTATTGTTCATATTGCAGACTTTAAAGATGCTGTGAACTTTGTGGAGGATATACCGGATAATGCTGCACTTCTTGCTGAAAAATTTTGGCCTGGACCCCTTACTATGATTTTCAAAAAGAAGTCGTGCATCCCTGACGAGGTTTCTGCAGGGTTGGATACGGTTGGGATTCGTATCCCGACAGATAGTATTGCAAGAGAATTTTTGGCAGAATGCGGTGTTCCCGTTGCGGCACCAAGTGCTAATATTTCGGGGCGACCAAGTCCCACAAGCTTTGCCCATGTGACAGAGGATATGACGGGCAGAGTGTCCGGCATTATCCGTGGCGAAGGCTCTGCCGTAGGCGTTGAGTCCACAGTTATTGATATGACATCGCAAACACCAACGGTTTTAAGACCCGGTGGGGTTTCGGTGGAGGAACTTCGTGAGGTTTTGGGCGAGGTTTTGGTTTCAGGTGAGCTTAAGGATGATGACATACCGAAGGCTCCGGGAATGAAGTATAAGCACTATTCACCCAAGGGTCAGACATTTATTCTGAGGGGCAGCATAGATGAGGTATCTGAGTTTCTTGAAAGACGCAGCAGGGTAACCAAAGTTGCGGTTTTGACCTTTGATGAGTTTGCAGAAAGTATGCCCAGCTCGGTAGAGGTTTTGTCCCTTGGCAGTAAAGATAATGCCAAGGATGCGGCAAGACGGCTTTTTGATTGTCTTCGTGATTGCGATGCCCTTGCTGTGAGGGAAATATATGCCCCAGAAATACCTGAAAAGGGCCTTTGGAGGGCAGTAAAAAACCGCCTTTATAAAGCGGCGGCGGCAAGAGTAATTGATGTTAAAACTGCCAAGACAATACTTTTTGTGTGTACAGGAAATACTTGCAGAAGTCCAATAGCAGAGGGAATTTTCAATATGTCCCACAAGAACGGTGTTGCGGCATCAGCCGGCATTATGGCAAGTGGTGGCGGTGCTGAATTAAATGCACAAATTTCTGCAATGGAGAAAGGCGCAGACATAAAAAGTCATTGTTCCAGACAGCTTACTTTGGAAATGATTGAAAATTCAGATATAACTGTGGTTATGACCAAAACACAAAAAAACAGCTTGCCTGAGGGATTTAATATAAAGACCCTCGCAGAGCTTGCGGGATTAGATGGCGATGTTGACGACCCATACGGTGGGGACATTGATGTTTATCGCTGTTGCGCCGAACAAATTAAAACTATGATAGAAAAGATTGAATTATGATAGAAATTGTACCTATGGAAAGGTCGCACATTGACGCCTTGGTGGAGGTAGAGGAGCAATGCTTTAACTCCGGATACGCCAAATCGACCTTTGAAAAAGAACTTGAAAATAAAATAGCAATGTATCTTGTAGCGAGGATTGAAGATAAGATTGTGGGGTATGCAGGCCTTTGGAATATCTGCGGCGGAGCAGAGATTATAGATGTGGCTGTGCATAAGGAGTTTCGAAGACAGGGCATTGCAAAAAAGTTGCTTTTGGAAATGATTAAGCAATGCAAAAGTCAGGGCGTTTTTGAAATAAACCTTGAAGTGAGAAAGTCAAATACTCCTGCAATAGAACTTTATAAAAAACTTGGGTTCGTAGAAAACGGGCTCAGGAAGAGATACTATGAAAACACCGAGGATGCAATACTTATGCAAAAGGTTTTAAGGAAAGGGGAACAAAATGAAAATTCTTGCCATTGAGAGTTCGTGCGATGAAACTGCCGCAGCCGTGGTAGAAGACGGGCAAAAGATACTGTCAAATGTGATAAACACCCAGATTGACCTGCACAAAGAGTTTGGCGGAGTTGTCCCCGAAGTTGCGTCCAGAAAACATATAGAAAACATAAGTGATGTGGTAGACAAAGCCCTTTGTGATGCAGATTGCACATTGGAAACGGTGGATGCGATTGCGGTAACTTACGGACCGGGACTTGTTGGGGCACTTCTTGTGGGTGTTTCAACGGCAAAGGGCCTCAGCTTTGTAGCAAAAAAACCGCTTATACCGGTTCATCACATCAAGGGGCATATTTGTGCCAATTATATTGAACACCCCGAATTTAAACCGCCGTATATATGCCTTGTGGCATCGGGTGGACACAGCCATATTGTTTATGTAAAGGACTATACAACCTATGAGGTGCTTGCAAAAACAAATGACGATGCAGCCGGAGAGGCGTTTGACAAGGTTTCAAGGGTTTTGGGGTTGGGTTATCCGGGTGGTCCTGCTATCCAAAATTGTGCAAAAGAGGGAAATCCTGATGCAATTAAGTTCCCAAGAGTGAATATGGGTGAGGACGGGTTTGACTTTAGTTTCAGCGGTGTAAAGACAGCAGTTATAAACTATATCCATAACGCAGAACAAAAGGGCATTCCAATAAACAAACCCGATATAGCGGCATCATTTCAGGAGGCAGTTACAGATGTTTTAAGCAAACATCTGGTTGAATGTGCAAAGAAGTACCACACAAAAAGAATTGCTTTGGCAGGTGGTGTTGCGGCAAACAAGCCTTTGCGTGAAAAATGTGAGGATTTGGCAAGACAACAAAATATGGAATTTGTTTGTCCGTCAATGAAGTACTGCACAGACAATGCGGCAATGATAGGTTGTGCCGCGTATTATGAGTGGCAAACAGGCAGCAGAGCAGATATGTCCCTCAATGCTGTTGCAAATTTGCCGTTATGATAATTCTCTAAAAACTTTTTGCAAGATTTCCCAGATTTTAAAGCGTATCTCAACGGGAATTGAGTTTTGAGATTGATTGGTAATCAGCGAGTATTCTTGTTTGGTTAAACTATTCTTCAATTGCAGTTCAGCATCTTTATTGTAAGAAACAATTCCGTCGGCAAGACACAGTGGCGGATACATCACACACCACCAGTTTTTGCCCTCTGCTTTTCCAATTTCAATGCGGAGAGCAGTGTACTTGCCACCGGGCAAAGTGATGTTTCCGTAGCTTTTTACGGGAAAGTCAAAAGAACCCACTGCCCCGGTTACCTCATAATCAAAACCACATTCAGACACTTCATTTTTGGCAATTCGGCAAAGCTCTGACAGATGCTCTTTTGCAATTTCTGCACAGTGCTTGGCAGAGGTTGAACTTTTGAAAAGATGTTGAGATTCTTTAAGCAAGCGGTCGCGGACCAAAAGCTTTAGTTCCTGGTCTTTGGCAGAATCGCTGTTTGCGACTACGTGAAGACGAAAAACCGAATTACTGATGTTTGTCGCAGCGGTTCTTGCATAGGTTATAGATAATGAGAACAAAAATGTGAGGGTAAGTACAATAAGTAAGCGTTGTTTGTTTATATACTTCAAAAAATAACCACCTTTTGGTAAAATTTATATTGGAAGTATTTACATAACTTATTCAGCTTATACATATTGTTTTATGGTTGTAAGTTAAATTATACTGTGTAAAGGATTGATTCTAAATGGAAAAAATTAATGTATGTGTCTTGTTTGGCGGTGTTTCCTCTGAACACAATGTGTCGGAGGTATCGGCATCTGCGGTGCTTGACAATATTGACAGAAACAAGTATGAGGTGTTTCCGGTAGGCATCACTGAGGACGGAAGATGGCTTTATTATGAAGGTGAAATTTCACAAATTCGTAATCACAGCTGGGAAACCGGCAAGGTTACTCCGGCAATAATTTCTCCTGACAGGGGCGACAAGGCACTTGTTAAGTTGGGGGATAAAACAGAGAAAATAAAGATTGATGTGGTATATCCCGTTTTACACGGGAAAAATGGTGAAGATGGCACAATCCAGGGTCTTTGTGAACTTGCAGATATACCTTATGTTGGCAGTGGAGTGATAGGCAGTGCCGCCTGTATGGATAAGTGCATTGCCAAGATTTTATTCGAAAAGGCAGGAATTCCACAAGCAGACTGGGTAGAACTTAAACTTGGTGATACACCGGATTTTGAATTGATTGAAGCCAAACTTGGATATCCGTGTTTTATCAAACCGTCTTCAGCCGGTTCGTCTATGGGTGTTACAAAAGCTTCCAACCGCAAAGAGCTTGAAGAGGGAATTGCACTTGCTCTTCAGCATGATTACAAGGTTTTGATTGAGGAGGCTATAAATGCCCGTGAGGTTGAATGTGGGGTTATGGGGAATCTGGCTCCGGAAACTGCAAATGATTTAGGCGAGATTAAGCCTGCGAAAGAGTTTTACGACTTTGAGGCAAAGTATGAGGATGAGGATTCCAAGCTGATGATACCTGCTCCTGTTGACGATGAAACCAAGGCGAAGATAAAGGAGTATGCCAAGATAGCTTACAGAATATGCGAATGCAGAGGACATTCAAGGGTTGATTTCTTTGTGGAAAAGACAACCGGCAAGATTTATTTAAACGAGATAAACACGATACCGGGATTTACGCCGATAAGTATGTACCCAAAAGTTTGGGAGGCGTCAGGCGTTTCAATGAAAGAGGTTATTGACAGACACATAGAACTGGCACTCTCAAGAGAAGATTAAAAAATTATACAAGATGGTGGTTAAAATGGATAACAGACCAATAGGTGTTTTTGATTCG
>JAZNAJ010000286.1:0-2536 GCA_045586445.1 Clostridia bacterium
GACCGCTTGGCCTCCGACTTGGCTGGGCCCTGCACATACACAAGGCACAGGCGTTTTTGAAAATATTTATGAAATTATGCCTTCTTGCTTTGCAACTTTCAACAAGAAGGGTTTTAATACAAGCAGGTACTGGCAGCTTGTTTCAAAACCCTATACCGAAAGTTTTGAAGAATGTAAAGAGGAAGTACGGCGCATTACCACTGATGCCATAAATCTGCAGCTTGAAAGCAAAAACAGAGATATGTGCTTTTTTTTGTCAGGTGGATTGGATTCAAGCATAATCACTGCTCTTGCAGCAGATAAGTACGGGGATGGAATAGATACATTCTCGCTTAAATATGCAGGCAATGACGAGTTTTTTGCACCATCAGAATACCAACCGGAATCTGATGACTATTATATAAATTTGGTATCTCAGACCCTTGGGACAAATCATCATATAGTAACAGTGGACAATCGAGGTATATTTGACTTCCTTTACGATTCAATGAAGGCACGGGATTTACCCGGAATGGCGGATATAGATTCATCATTATACCTTTTGTGCAAAGAAATGGGTAGTTCATTCAGCGGTGCATTGTCCGGAGAATGTGCCGACGAGGTATTTGGCGGATATCCCTGGTTTCATCGCCAAGAGGATTTTGAATCTGATATATTTCCCTGGGCAAAAAACATTGATTTAAGAAAGAATTTAGTAGCTCCCGGATTGTTATCAAAAGACGACATTTCCAGTTATATTTACTCAAAATACAACGAAAGCATTGCGGAATGTCCTGTATGCAGAAATGATTCCCTTGAAGAAAAAAGGCGGCGCGAGATTGCTTTCCTGAATTTAAACTGGTTTATGTATACACTGGGAACCAGAAGCGAGCGAATAGGGATGAATTGCGGTCTTGAAATCCGTATGCCATTTTGCGACCATAGGATAGTTGAGCTTTTGTGGAATGTTCCGTGGGAATATAAGTCCTATAATGGCAGAGAAAAAGGCCTTTTAAGAATGTGCTTTGAAGATGTTTTGCCAAAAGAAGTTATCTGGCGCAAAAAAAGCCCATTTCCAAAGACGCACAATCCGGAATATGAAGATATGGTCAAAGAACGGCTAAAAGAGATTTTAAGCGACAAAAATGCGCAAATTCATCAATTGATAAACGAAAGATATATTAAAGAAACGATGGAAGGGAAGTCTGATTATGGCAAACCCTGGTTCGGGCAGCTTATGGCAACCCCGCAACTATACGCATATTTAATTCAGCTTGAGATGTGGCTTAAGGAATACAAGGTTAAAATTAATTTTTAAGAAAGGTTGAAAAAGCTAATGATAAAAGCGGTTTTGTTTGATTTTGATGGTACGCTGATAAATACTAACGATTTGATTTTTGCATCGTACAAAAAAGCCTTTAACGAAGTGTTAAAGCGCGAAATAAGTATGGACGAAATGTTGAAATTATACGGCAGGCCGCTTCGCCCGTCTCTTTTAGAATACGGAGAGGACGGGGAGCGGCTTTATGAAATATATCGTGAGTTTAACGAAAGAAATCATGACCGCATGGCAAAATCCTTTGACGGGGTATATAGTGGTGTTAAGAAAATAAAAGATATGGGATTTAAAATAGGAATTGTAACCTCCAAACGGATGCATTTAATCGACAGAGGACTTAAATTACTCAAAATGGATAATATGTTTGAGGTTATAGTTACCCCTGACGATACCGAAAAAACAAAGCCTGACCCTGAACCGATTTTATGCGGTTGTTCCAGACTTGGACTAACCCCAGAGGAAGTTATTTATGTAGGCGACAGTATTTTTGATATGCAATCGGGAAGGTCTGCCGGAACCAAGCTATGTGCCGTAAAATATTCGCTTACAGACCACAAAAAACTATTGGAATTTGCCCCTGAGTTTTTTGTCGATACAATAGACGAACTTGCGCACAAGCTGGAGGGAAACAACTAAAATGGCAGCAATAATTAATTATCAAGCCAACAGTATATACCAGGACAAAACAGTAGCAGAAGTTCTTAAGAAAGAGTTTTCCATGTCAACCTCTGTTTTGAGAGGATTAAAACAAAACAACAAGATTTATTTAAATAATAATCCATGCAGAACTATTGATAAAGTAAACGAAGGTGACTATATTTGTGCAGATGTAACTGAACAAATATTGGAAAATTCTAATATTTCGCTTTTTGAAGGCGAACCGGATATACTGTATGAAGACGATTTTTTAATTGCGGTAAACAAACCCGAGAATATGGAGTCCCATCCGTGCCCATCAAATCGCCAGTCAACCTTGGCGAATATTCTTATGTATTATTGGGCAAAAAATGGCGAGCAACACAACTATCATATTGTAACAAGACTTGATAAAGGAACATCAGGAGTTTGTATAATTGCAAAAAATAAATATACTCATGGATGCTTGTCTGAACAAATAAAAAAGGGAACACTAAGCAAAAAGTATATTGCTGTCGTTCATGGTAGTTTAAATGAAAAGAGTGGAGAAGTTATTTTACCAATAGGCAGATCTGATGAAAG
>JAZNAJ010000287.1:0-1770 GCA_045586445.1 Clostridia bacterium
TTTGCGTAACTGCCGTAAAAATGATTTTTTAAGGAGGAGAAATTTATGTTAAACATAATAATCGGTTTTTTCAGCGGAATAATTAGTGGTATGGGTATAGGCGGCGGTGCAATCTTAATCCCTGCACTTATAATGGCAGAAAACTTAAGCCAGCAAACGGCACAGGGAATAAACCTGACATACTTTATACCGACGGCACTAATCTCGCTGATTGTCCATCTAAAGAATAAGAGCATCAAGGTGAAAACGGCAATTGTTCTTGGCGTTGCCGGACTGCCGGGAGCGGTAATCGGCTCGCTCTTTGCCGGAGGCTTGCGCGATGGTATTCTGAGGAAAATGTTTGGGGGGTTTTTATTAATTGTAGGAATTTATGAAATTTACAAAGGATTTAAGGCAAGGATTGGTTGATTTTTTTGAAAAAAATAGTAAGATTTTTATTGACTGACAGGGAAAAAAGTTATATACTATATATTATCTATAATTTTCTAAAAATGTTAGGAGTGTTTTTTGTGAACAGAGTTTATAATTTTTCGGCAGGTCCTTCAATGCTTCCTTTGGAAGTTCTTGAGCAAGCTCAGAAGGAAATGCTTAATTATGGTGACAGCGGTCAGTCCGTTATGGAAATGAGCCACCGTTCACCGGTTTATGATGCAATCATCAAACAAACAGAGGCTGATTTCAGAGAACTTATGAATATCCCTGAAAATTACAAGGTACTTTTCCTTCAGGGCGGTGCGTCAACACAGTTTGCTGCAGTTCCTCTTAATCTTATGAAAAACGGCAAGGCTGACTACATCGTTTCAGGTCAGTTCTCAGGCAAAGCTTTTAAAGAAGCTAAAAAATACGGCGATGCAAAGTGTATTGCAACATCTGAAGACAAGACCTTCAGCTACATACCCGAAATTACTCCGGATATGGTTCGCAGCGATGCAGATTATGTTCATATTTGCTACAATAACACTATTTTTGGTACAAAGTTCCCTGAAGTTCCTAATGTGGGCGACAAGGTTTTGGTTGCTGATATGTCATCTTGCATCACAAGTGAACCTGTAGATGTTACCAAGTTTGGCGTTATCTATGCAGGGGCACAGAAGAATATGGCTCCTGCCGGTCTTACAGTTGTTATAATTCGTGAAGACCTTTTGGGCAACGCTCGTGAGGATATCCCCACAATGCTTGACTACAAGACAATGGCAGACAATGATTCCATGTACAACACACCACCTTGCTATGCAATTTATGTAGCAGGCCTTGTTTACAAATGGGCACTTAAGAATGGCGGTCTTGACGCAATGAAGATTCGCAACGAAAAGAAGGCGGGTATGCTTTATGACTTCCTTGACAACTCAAAGCTCTTTAAGGCTACTGCTGAAAAGAACTCTCGCTCATTGATGAATGTTTGTTTTGTTACAGGCGATGCTGACCTCGACAAAAAGTTCTGCAAGGAGGCAGCAGATGCAGGTTTTGTAAACCTCAAGGGCCACCGCAGCGTTGGCGGTATGCGTGCAAGTATTTATAATGCTATGCCGGTTGAGGGCGTTGAAGCTTTGGTTGGATTTATGAAGAAGTTTGAAGCTGAAAATGCTTAAGAATATTTTCTAAAAAGGGGCGATTTGCTATGTATAAAGTAAAAACACTAAACAAGATTGCAAAAATCGGACTTGATATATTTGACGAAAAATATACATACGGTGACGAAGTTGAAAATCCTGACGGTATAATCCTCAGAAGTTTCAATATGCACGAGATGGAACTTCCCGAAAGCCTTGT
>JAZNAJ010000288.1:0-4437 GCA_045586445.1 Clostridia bacterium
GATATGGCGTATGCCGCATCCCGTTACACCGAGGTAAAACTATCCAAAATCTGCACAGAGGTATTTGCAGACATAGATAAGGAAACAGTTGACTTTGTGGATAACTATGACGGAAGCCTTAAAGAACCTACATTGTTGCCCGTAAGTTTTCCAAATATTTTAGTTAATCCTAATCAAGGAATTGCGGTTGGAATGGCTTCCAATATATGCAGCTTCAACCTGACTGAAATATGTGATGCAACCATCAAATTAATGAAAAATCCCGAATGTGATATTCTTGATGTGCTAAAGGCACCCGATTTCTCTACGGGTGGCGAGGTGCTGTACGATGAAGCGTCATTCAGGGAAATATATTCCACAGGCAGAGGCTCATTTAAAATTCGTGCCAAGTATGAATTTGACAAAAAAGCAAATTGCATAGATATAAAGGAAATCCCATATACCACTACGGTAGAAGCTATTATTGAGAAGATAATCGAACTAATCAAAGCAGGAAAATTAAAAGAAGTTTCGGACATAAGGGATGAAACCGACCTTAACGGTCTTAAGGTAACAATTGACCTGAAAAAGGGCACAGATCCTCAAAAATTAATGGCAAAGTTGTTCAAGATGACACCGCTTCAGGATAGCTTTGGCTGTAACTTCAATATTTTGGTGGAAGGCTCGCCTCTTGTTCTGGGCGTTAATGACATAATTTGCGAATGGTTGAGATTTCGTAAAAGCTGTATCAAGCGCAGTATCAGATTTGACATCCGAAAAAAGAGCGATAAATTACATCTTTTAAAGGGTCTGGAGAAAATTCTGCTTGATATAGACAAGGCTGTAAAAATTGTTCGCGAAACCGAAGAAGATGCCATGGTTGTACCAAATCTTATGAAAGGTTTTGATATTGACGAAATTCAGGCTGAATTTGTTGCAGAAATCAAACTCAGAAATCTTAATAAGGAATATATTCTAAAACGCACTGCTGAAATTGAAGAATTGGAAAAAGAACTGGAAGAACTTAAGGATACTCTTGAAAATAATAAGAAAATTGAGAAAATAATTGAAAAACAACTTAAAGAAATTTCAAAGAAATTTGGTAGTCCACGCAAAACAGAAATTATTGCAGAGGATGAGTCAGGAAGTATTGAAGTTGAGGAGCAGATTGAAAATTATCCCATTAAATTATTCCGCACATCTGATGGATATCTGAAAAAAATCTCACACCTTTCTTTGCGGTTCAGTGGGGAACAAAAGCTGAAGGAAAATGACAAAATTATCCAATGCATAGACACGGACAACCTGGTGGAAATTTTGGTGTTTTCAAGCTCGGGTGAGGTTTATAAAACAAAAGCACACGAAATTCCTGACAGCAAGGCAAGTCTTCTTGGCGAATATTTACCCAATTTGTTGCAGATGGGTGCAGACGAAAAGGTGGTAGGACTTGTAGCAACTCACGATTATAGTGGATATTTGTTGTTCTGCTTTGAAAACGGTAAGGTTGCAAAGGTTGAATTGCGCTCCTATTGGACTAAGTCAAACCGAAAGAAACTTACAAACGCATATTCAACAGCATCACCTATTGTCAAGATTATTTATATCAAAGATGAAAAAGATATAGTTCTTTTGTCAAATGGTGGCAAGGCGCTTTGTTTCAATACCGAGAAGGTAGCGGTAAAAACCACAAAGAATACCCAAGGTGTAATGGTTATGCAGCCTACAAAGGGAAGCATTGTAAATGATGCTCTCTTAGGTGAAGAATGTGGCTTTAATGATATAAAAGCCTATAAATCAAGGAATATACCTTCTAAGGGTTCATTTATCAAGCCTGAAGATGAAGGTACAGAACAAATGACATTGTTTGATTAAGGTAAGAAATATAAAAAATAGTCAACTGATAAAGTTTCAGTTGACTATTTTAATGTTAAAGAAACCTGCCGGCGTTGCGGGTGGTTCTGATGAGCTATTTAATTTCCTCAAAATCAACTGCCCCGTGCTTGCACCAAGGACAAACAAAGTCATCAGGAAGTTCGCTGCCTTCGTAGACATATCCGCATATTTTGCAAACATACCCTTTTTTTTGTGGCTTTGGCTTGATGTGGTCAAAATAGTATTGATAGGTTACACTAGGCTCTTTGGACACTACCATTCCCGCACAAACTTCAGCAACGAACAATGTGTGTGTACCACAGTCAACTTCTTCAATAACCTTGCCGGAAATTACAGCATTAACATACTCGGTTAAATAAAAAATGCCGTTTTCCGTTCTCGAAACGGATGAAAATCCATCAAGTTTGTTTGTATCGCGACCGGACTCAAACCCAAATCTTTCAAATATTTCGAACGGAACATCTTCGGTCAGCACCGAAACATTAAATTCCCCTGTGCGTTTTATCATATCGTGAGTGAAGTTATCCTTGTTAATCGCAACAGTGATTTTGAGTGGTTCTTGTGTAACCTGCTGTACAGTGTTGATTATACAGCCATTGTCTTTGTCGCCTTCTTTGGCAGAGAGAACAAATAAACCATAAGAAATTTTAAAAATACTATTATTATCAATCTTTGACATAATAACAACCTCCTTTAGTTAGTGTATTAAACAAAATCTCTTAAAATCCTTTTTAAAATAAGTTAAAACAGTTGTATTTTGCCAACAAATGTGGTAAAATAAACGCAGTACATAAAGAAATGGAGAATAAATATGAAACCTGTAGTTGCAATTGTTGGCAGACCTAATGTGGGAAAGTCTACATTGTTCAATAAAATTTCCGGCAAACGAATTGCCATTGTTGAGGATACTCCTGGCATAACCCGTGACCGCATTTATGCAGATGCAGAGTGGTTGGGCAAGGAGTTTACTCTCATAGATACAGGTGGCATTGAACCGGAGAGCAAGGATATAATACTTTCTCAGATGCGAAATCAAGCAAATCTTGCCATTGAAACGGCGGATGTTATTTTGTTTATGGTGAATGTTCGTGATGGTATGACCGCAGCGGATAAGGACATAGCTGCAATGTTAAGAAAAAGCAAAAAACCCGTTATTTTGGTGTGCAACAAGGTTGACAATCCGGGTGAACCACCAATGGAGGTATATGAATTTTACAATCTGGGGCTTGGTGACCCTGTGATGGTTTCTTCATCTCATGGTATGGGCGTTGGCGATTTACTTGATATGGCTATTGAATACTTCCCCGAAATGGACGAAGATTCGTCAGACGAAGATATAACCTATGTTGCAATTGTGGGTAAGCCCAACGCAGGCAAGTCATCACTTACCAACTGTCTTTTGGGTGAAAACAGAGTGATTGTAAGTGATATTGCAGGTACAACCCGTGATGCTATTGACAGCAGAATCGAGAGAAACGGCAAACCGTATGTTCTTATTGATACTGCGGGTATGCGTAAACGCGGAAAAATTGACGAGAGTGTGGAGCGGTATAGTGTTGTTCGTGCACTTGGTTCGATTGACCGGGCTGATGTATGTGTGATTATGATTGATGCAACCGAAGGTATAACCGAGCAAGACACAAAAATTGCAGGGTATGTACATGACCAGGGTAAGGCGGCTATATTTGCTGTTAACAAATGGGACCTTGTTGAGAAAGAAACAAACACAATGAAGAATTTTAAAGACAGGCTTCTTGAGGGGTTCAACTTTATGATGTATGCCGAGTCTATATTTATATCCGCAAAAACAGGGCAAAGGGTTAATGATCTTTATGATATGATTGACCTTGCGGTAAGCGAAAACAAAAAGCGAATTTCAACCGGACTTCTTAACGATGTAATAAACGATGCGATTGCCATGGTTCAGCCGCCGTCAGATAAGGGTAAACGCCTTAAAATTTATTATTGCACGCAGGCGTCAGTACAGCCGCCCACATTTATCCTTTTTGTCAATAATGCGGATTTGGCGCACTATTCTTATGTGAGATATCTTGAAAACAAACTCAGGGATGCGTTTGGGTTCAGAGGCACGCCGATTAAGTTTATAATCCGTGAAAAAGGCGACAAGCCTAAATAATTTGGAGTTAATGTGGAGGTCCTTATGGAAATAAATAAATTTATAGTTCTTATAATTTCATATTTATTGGGAAGTATAAGTACTTCGATAATTGTTTCAAAACTGATGATTGGTGATGATATCCGTAATCACGGCAGCGGAAATGCAGGAGCTACCAATACTCTCCGTACGGTTGGAAAGTTGGGGGCATTATTTGTTGTATTGGGTGATGTTATTAAAACTGTTGTTGCAATTTTGGTCGCGAAAAAAATCTTGAATGGAATTGATGATGCTGTGTACATAGCAGGACTTGGTGCAGTACTTGGGCATAATTTTCCGTTATACTTTAAATTTAAAGGTGGTAAGGGCATTATAGTGTCAGCAACCGCAATGTTTTTTGCAGATGCTGCAATTGCAGGCGTAGTTTTTGTTTTTGCTATAGCTGTTAT
>JAZNAJ010000289.1:0-9006 GCA_045586445.1 Clostridia bacterium
GCCTCCTCACTAATAATTTCATTTTCCATTAGTGGCTTCAGATACTGCTCTTTCGCAATAATATACCGAAGCTGATTTTGAATTGCTGATTTGTCCATAGCTAATTCTCCTTTCATTTTGGTAATAGTATTATATAACAAATCAGCAATTTCATCGTTATTCTAACTTCTGATATACCTGCAACGTGATTCTTTTTCAATAGATGCTTCGATAAATTTTTCGATTGGAATAATATAATCTAAATACTTACTGTTATTTATCGTCTTGTCGATTACGTCTCTCGTCCACTTGTCTTTCCCCGACGGAGATTTTATTCCTCGATTGAACAATTCCACCTGAATCTCCTGTAAACTATTCCCGTTAATTGCCATTTCGAATATTTTTCTCACCACATTAGCTTCCTCTTCTTTGACATAAACGTATCCATCCTCATCTCTTCCAAATCCGTAACAAACTCTTCCAAATAATCTAGATTCGTATAAATTTAATCTCTTCATTTCTGTATTCTCCTTTTCGTTATAATTTTTAATTGTTGAATTAGTTTTCATTTTATCAACACCTTTATTAAAATCTTTTTTAATTATGTTTTGTTTCATTCTAATTCCTCCTTTGCGTAAATAAAAAACACATCTTGATTTTACTCAAAATGTGCTTATAATTCCCATTCTCAAATTATTAAACATTACTATTATGATGTTATATGTATCTCTACCCGCTTCGCATCCTCATCTTCTCTTGTTCATTCTGTATATTCCCAATCTGAATTATTGTAAAATCTGCATATAAAAAGAGGCAAACATTACTATAACAATGTTATAAAAAATGTTTGTCTCCTTATAGTTCGTATCAAGTTAAGAGCAAAAATTACTTCTTGAATTTATTTATCCATTCAAGAATTTCAGAATATTTCATATCCCCCGATGCAACGGCCAAACCAAAATCAACCACATCTGCATTGGTGCAATTCATTTTTATCCCCTCTGCTTCCAAAAATGTTAGCATAACATATACACCTATTCTTTTATTACCATCAACAAAAGCATGATTAGATATCAATGAGAACCCAAGACTTGCTGCTTTTTCTTCTTTTGTTTTATAAAGTTCTTCTCCGCCAAATGTAGCATACGCATTATTAAGAGCACTTTCTAAAAGCCCAATATCTCTTACGCCGACACTACCACCCGTTTCTTCTGCTATTAACTGATGCAAAAGTAAAACTTTTTCTTTACTCAACTTAATCATTTTGCCAACTCCTCAAAAGCAGGTTTGAATCTGTTCATAATTCTTTTTGCCGCCACATCTATTTTTTCATCATCAGTAATATCAAAGTATGAATTAGAGTCAACATCAATAAGCAAAAACTTCGGCTTGTTATTTTTGAAGATAACTGCCTGACCATTATTTTCTGCAACTTTAGCCACTTTTGAGAAATTCTGATTTGCTTCCGTCATAGTTGTAATTGTTTCAGTATTTATATTCATAACTACCTCCTATTATTTATACAATAAATATATCCTACAATTTATATTATATACAAATTGTAGGAGATTGTCAACCTATTTATTTTTCACAAAATTCGACAATCTTACTATGATTTTGTCAAGTTAGGACCAAAAGATCATTTTCAAAATAGAACCTATCCCCTTGCGTTCAACAATAATACATCTCGCATCTGATGCGACAAAGACAATCCTTTTTTATAAATCAAATGGAATGTTTTTGTGCTATAACTCCGCAATCATATAAATATATAAGATTTTTTAAATCCTGTACATTAGCTGAAAGGTCTTTGCCTTTGTCTGTATCTTCTATCAAAATTCTTTTATCTACTTTTTCAACAATATATTTCTGAGACATCATCTCATAGTTTTTCTTAACAATATCATCAATGCTTTCAAACGGAGAATGAGATGTAATAGCCAATCCATAGGAATTATATATTAGCGTGTATCCGGCTATTCCTGTTTGTTTGCGATATGCCGTTGACATACCTCCATCAATGAGAATAAGCTTTCCATTTGCTTTGACAGGGCTCTCTCCATCTTTAAATCTTACAGGAATATGGCCATTTATGATATGCCCGTTTTCGCACTCAATCTCAAACTCTCTCATAATTTTTTTACATATTTCTTCATCATCCCAAAGCTGAAAATACGGCTGTTTTTCCTCTCTGTGGGCCGTTACATCATCTATGTACATTCTCTCAAAAGTTGCCATATTCTTTTTTCCAAACAGAGGAGAATGTGGAGAACACCACAGAAACCACGCAAAATCAACCCACGGCTTGGTTTTTCTTTTATAAGCCTTCCTGAGATTTCTTTCACAAAACCTCATATATCCTTTGCCTGAATAGTTTTTCCCGTTGTGTGAAAAAACGGAAAAATCGCCGTTCTCGTCTATAGGTACGCATCCATGATATAACAAGTTATTGTTAAAGCAAAGATAGATACTGCCCTTTGAGAACATAAAATTTAAATGTTTTTGCATCTTTTCACTGTGCAAAAAGCTATTTTTAAGGCTACGAATAATTTCACTTTCCTCGTCTGTTAGGGCAATTGGATTTGATTTATCTATCGTCGGAAATTCATCGGTGTTAAGCTTATATCCACACCATGTCATATCGGAAAAATTAATTTTATCCAGCCTTGTGCTTGATAACATCATAAAATCAGGATTGGACAACATAATTTCATCTTCCAGTTTAAATCTTATGACGGAAATTGCCTTATACATTTTTTCTATATGATTGTTTCCCGAATAGTATTTGTCCGCAAAATGCTCAAGCTGGCGAAGGCTCACCCCATAACCTTCCTCCAAAAACAAAGTATTGCCATATTTTAAACTATTTGCGACAACAACTGCAATACAAGCCTCCGAACCCATCATTGCACCCATCCATACAACATCGTGGTTTCCCCATTGCATATCAATCGGTTTTATGCCCATAAGTATATCAAGAACAATGTCAGGTCTTGCACCTCTATCAAAAACATCACCGACTATATGCAAATGATCTATTGACAGGTTTCTGATTAATGCCGCAAGCTCAACAAGAAAATCTTCTGCACAACCAAGCTCAACAATAGATTCGATAATTTTGTTATAATAATTTTCTTTATCAATATTTCTGGAATTGCAGTTTAAAAGCTCGTCTATAATGTATGAATATTTTTCCGGCAACGCTTTTCTTACCTTTGAACGGGTATACTTTCCGCAGGCAATCTTACATATTTCTATCAGCCTTAGAAGATTGTCTTCAATCCACGATTTGTCTTTAGGACCATCAGCCAAAACCCTTTCCGGATAATAAATCAGATTGGCAAGTTTTATTTGTTCCTCGGTTGACAATTCATTTTTATACGCATCATAAATTTTTGCTCTGATAACTCCGGATGCAGTCCTCATAATATGGTTAAAATGCTCATATTCTCCGTGAATATCGCTTATAAAATGTTCTGTTCCCTTTGGCAAACTAAGTATTGCCTGCAGATTAATAATTTCTGACATAGCATCCTTTTTTGTAGGCCATTTTTCTGCCAATACCTTGTAATACTTTATTTCATTTAAAATACTCATAAAACTAACCTTCCATATAATTATTAATTACACAGAACTACCAGACTCGTGGCAAGTCGGGCAGAAAATTATTTCAATGTATAAAATTTAAATATTTATTCCACAATCTCATTGTTGCAAATTCTTTAAACCAACTATAGCATGCTTCATTCTGCAAAATAACAACTATGCACCCAACTATAAAAACAGGAAAACCAATTATATGTAATAATCTGTAAAAGTAAATGTTTTGTTTTTCATACATTCGCCATCTCATTTCTCCAAATTATGACACTTTATGGTTTATGCGGGACAGGCGGTTTAGATGCAAAACTATTATCCCAAAATCTTAAGGATATACGCTGCAATAGTTTTTGTATATTCCAAAAATTTATCACATTCAATAAACTCATTAGGCTGATGCGCGCCACCTTCCTTACTGAAATCGCGGCCTGCACCAAACCCGTAAGCACGATTGCTTCCATATTTCGAAATGACAGAAAGATCAGAAAGACACGAGCCGCATACAATAGGTTCTTCGCCCGTTGCTTCTTTTGATGCTTTTAACATAATCTTTATATCTTCGCTGTCGGGCTCGCAAAATACATAATGAAAAAACCTTGTAGCAGGCTTAAACCCTTCTCCAACAATTCCGAGCGGAGCAAGATGTTTTTCTAAAACCTTTTCAAGTTCAGCAAATTCGTTATAAATTTCTTTTTTGTTTTTATCTGTATAATAAACAAAATATACTTCGCCGACACCCAAATCCATTCCGTTATTTCCAGCACGAACGCCCATATATCTTAAAGAGGTTTCGGGTATGATTGTTCCCCTATAGAATCTGTTTTCCTCCAATTCCTTACGACGATTTTTTGCAAATTGCTCTATAACATTCAAGACAATCGGCAATGCTTCAGCTGTTAGTTTGGCACTATCAACAGTATCTTTGGTATGATATATATATTTTACTTCTCCGCCACCAGAACCGCAATGCCATATCTGTCCCTCTACTCCGTCCAAGCTTACTATTCTTTTTGAAGGGTGTTTTATAACTGCAGCCAACGCACCATGTGAACCACCGTATTCTTCATCAGAATATGCCGAGAACACAAGATTAGCTTTGGGAGTAAAACCCTCTTCTTTTAAAAGTTTTACAAGAAAAAGAACCGTTGCCAAAGCATATTTATCATCACAAGCACCTCTGCCAAAAATCTTTCCGTCTTTTATCTCGCCGGAAAGCGGATCAAATTCCCAGTTGTCGGGGTCTCCTATTTCAACAGTATCGGTATGCGCCATAAGCATAAGTTCGTTTTTATCCTCTATACCCTTCCATGTAGCCGAAACATTATATCTGTTTTCCAAGCCTCGTCCAGGCAGATAGTCCGGATGATTCTCAAAGTCTGCTATTTCCAGCGGCGAATACAGTTCACTCTCCATACCAAGCTCCTCGCATAAAGCATGTATGTGTTTGGCTAATTTCTCTTCGTTACCATAGCTTTTGAAACTCTCGGAATTTATCTTGATAAAAGAACCAAGCAGTTCAAATAATTCACTTTTTCTTTCTTCAATTAAATTTAAAATATGATTTGTATCCATTGTATGTACCTCCAAAAAGTATTGATTTTTTTCATTTTATTTCTTTATACTCTCGCGTCAAGTCAAGCAAAAAAATTTCAACCGATGCAGACAGAAAAGTCTGCATCGGTTTTGACTATTGAATTGCTTTCTTTTTAGTTAACAATTGAAGGATAAGAATAACAGCTACCAAAGATACCCCTATTATGTCGGTAACCACGCCGGGGTATATGAGAAGCAATCCGCCTGCAAGGCAGACAGTTCTTTCATACCATGCCATATTGTGGAGGAAATATCCTTCCAAAGAAGCCGACACGGAGAAAATTCCTATCAATGAAGTAATTATAATAACCACAACATCAATCGCAGATGTATCTATAAAAAGCAATGCCGGGTTAAGAGCAAAGACATAGGGAACGATAAATGCCCCAATTGCCAGTTTTGTTGATATAACTGCTGTTTTCATTGGATTTGCCTGTGCTATCGCTGCCCCTGCATACGCCGCCAGAGCAACCGGCGGTGTAAGGTCAGCCACAATACCAAAGTAGAAAACAAAGAAATGTGCTGCCACAGCAGGAACGCCCATGCGTACCAAAATTGGTGCGCAAGTTGCAGCCATAATACAGTAGTTGGCGGTAGTGGGAACACCCATGCCCAAAACAATACAGCAAAGCATTGTAAGGAACAACGCTATGATTACCTGATTGCCCGCCAAAGCAACGATACCGTTAATCATCATATTGGCAAGACCGGTCATGGTGATTGTTCCTGCAATCATACCTGCAACAGCGCAGGCTGCTGCAACCGCAATCATACCCTGTCCGCCTGCCGCAAGTGCTTCCCAGATGCGTTTGGGGGTTATTCTGTTTTCCTTATTGAAAAAGCTGACCACGATTGCCACTACTATAGCAATGGCTGCCGCATATTGGATAGAACGCTGCGTAATGCTGACAAGATAAACCAGCAAAATCAATGGAATCAATAAATATACTTTTTTAAGAAGCGGTACGAGTTTTGGCAATTCTTCTTTTGTCAGACCTCTGAGTCCCTCTTTTTTAGCTTCTAAATGAACTGTAATAAACACGCCCGCAAAATATAATACCGCAGGCAAAATAGCACGAACGACAATATTACTGTAAGGAACACCTATATAGTCCGCCATCAAAAATGCCGCCGCACCCATAATTGGAGGCATAATTTGTCCACCAGTGGAAGCAGAAGCTTCTGCAGCAGCAGCAAACTCGGGTTTATAGCCGGTTCTTTTCATCAATGGGATTGTTACCGAACCCGAACCAACCGTATTTGCAACTGAAGAACCGGAGACCATTCCCTCGAATGCGCTGGCAACAACCGCTACTTTTGCCGGGCCACCGGCAAAACCACCCACAACAGCATTGGAAATTTTAATGAAGAAATCTGCAATGCCTGTGCGTTCCAAAAAAGCGCCAAATATGATGAAGACAACTATAAATTTAGAACATACATTGATGGGAGTTGATAAAATACCCTCTTTGCCATAGAACAAATAGTGAACAATATAGTTGAGCTTTCCCCATATTGTCGGATTGGAAAGTCCCCAAAGCAAAGCATATAGCACAAAACAACTTGCTACAATCACAATGGGAATTCCCACGCTGCGACGACAGGCCTCGGCAGTGGATATGATGCCCAAAATACCAATAACAATCTGATACCATTCGAAACGACTGCCCTGTTGGATGATTGTTTCAGCATTTGCCGCGAAATACAAAAATGCACCTGTGCCGCAAATCAGCAACAGTATATCATACCATGGCATAAAATTTACCTTTTGCGTTCCCTTTCTGGCAGGATAAACAATATAAGCAAGGCAAATAATAAATGCCACAAATGTAGTCAGTCTGAGTTCCTCCAGCCAAGTGGCAAACAAGGTTACATAGATGCAAAACAATGAAAAAATAGCCAAAATACAACTTACAGCTATCTTCTGCCAACCCTCCCATATGCGGACATTGGATTCGCGGTCAAACTTTTGCATAACCGCATCCAAATCCATTGGGGCTTGTGCCTCTGACTGATTCTTTTTACGAAAAAACATGAGTTTTCCTCCTCAGGCGTTATTAAAATAGCTGCGGCGAAAGAGCCTTTCGCCGCAGCTATACTCTTATGATTTAAAACTATTCTGCAGAAACCTCGATACCCTTTTCAGCAAAGTACTTAGCCGCACCTGCGTGGAAAGGAACCGGCATACCGCTGGTCGCATTCTCTAAAGAAAGTTCTGCACCTTTCGCATTTTCTGCAGTAATTGCATCGATATTATCAAAAATAGCTTTGGTCAACGCATAAACATCTTCCTCTGCTGCATCTGCACTTACAATCAAAGTTGCCTTAACAGTAACAGTTTTTACATCTTCTTCCTGACCTGCATAAGTGCCTGCCGGGATTATATGTTCTGTGTAGAAAGGATTGTCGCCCATAAGTTTTGTTGCAATATCTCCGTCAATGGGAACAAGATATGCACTGTTGGTTGTGCACAATTCTGTTATTGCAGGTGTTGGAGGACCTGCAACAATAAATGCTGCATCAATCTTGCCGTCTTTTAAAGCATCTGCACTGTCAGCGAATGACTGATATTGTGCTTTGATGTCATTTTCGGTAAGACCTGCTGCTGCCAAAACATCAACAGCGTTAAAATATACACCGGAACCGGGAGCACCGATAGAAACTGACTTACCCTTCAAGCCTGATACCGACTTGATTGCCGGGTCCATTGTTATCAACTGAACTGCTTCTGCATACAAACCTGCAACAGTTCTGAATGAATCTACCTTGCCCTCTTCCTCGAAAGAACGAATACCGTCCCAAGCATATGCCATAACATCAGACTGTACAGTACCTAACTGATAGTTTCCTGCATCAATACCCTGAATATTTGCTTTTGAACCATCGGTTGAAACAACGGTAACATTAATTCCTGCGTTATTTTTAATATACTGACCCAAAACGCCGCCGTATCCATAATATGTACCTGCGGTACCGCCTGTACCCATTGTCATCTTAGAACCTGCACCGCCGCAGGCAACTAAAGCGATAACCATCGCCAATGTTAACACAACTGCTATAAACTTTTTCATTAAAACTCCTCCTTTTATACTTCTATAGATAGTATTATACAACATCCCTATAATTTTTTCAAGAACTTTTTATATATATGACAAAAATAAATTTCGTTCTCATCCATTTGACAAAATATCTTTATCAATCATCTGTTTTTACAAAATTAACCTAAAATATAACTTGCAAAACTGTGGCAAAAATGATAGAATGTAAGATAGACTTTAGTTAAGGAAGTGATTAATATGATAACACTTGAGCAATTGCAGCTTTTGTGTGAACTTTCAAAGCTTCATCTGACCGATGAAGAGCTTGCCGAATACGGCAAGGAAATGACAGAAATTATAAATCTTATGGATAATATTGGGGATTCTGACTTTGAGTATAACCCTGTTGATATGACAAATGCCGTGCCTTTTTCAGAGCTCAGAGCAGATGAAATCTGCACCTTTGACAATATGCAAGGGATTGTTGAAAACGGACCGCAAACCATCGAAAACCAGTTTGTTGTCCCCAAAATTGTAGACTAGGCGAGGTGAATGATATGAACACAATTTCTAATTTGAGAACACAGCTTGACAGTGGGTGCATATCTTCACTGGAGCTGACCAAAAACTATCTTGACAGAATAAGCAAGCACACCGAACTTGAGGCATATAACACCATATGCGAAGAAGATGCCCTTAAAGCAGCGGCACTTGCTGATGAAAAAATCAGCAAAGGTGAGTCGACCTTGCTGACCGGTATCCCTATGGCAATCAAGGATAACATCTGCACCAAGGG
>JAZNAJ010000290.1:0-1968 GCA_045586445.1 Clostridia bacterium
AAGCTTAAAGAAAATGTTTCTGTTCCTATCCATCTTCACACCCACAACACCGCCGGCACAGGGGATATGACCAATCTTATGGCGGCTCAGGCAGGGGTGGATATTGTTGACTGTGCACTTTCGCCGTTGGCAAACGGCACATCAAACCCCTCAACCGAGGCAATGGTTGCAACCCTTAAGGGTACCGACCGTGACACAGGTCTTGACCTTGTTAAACTTGCAAAGGCGGCTGAACACTTCCGCAAAATAGCAGAAAAAATGAAAGCTGACGGCACACTTGACCCCAAGGTTCTTAATGTTGACCCCAACGCACTTCTTTATCAGGTTCCGGGCGGTATGCTTTCAAACCTTATTTCACAACTCAAGCAGCAAAATGCTGAGGACAGGTACTACGAAGTGCTTGCAGAAGTTCCAAGAGTTCGTGAAGATTTTGGATATCCTCCTCTTGTTACACCCACCAGCCAGATTGTTGGAACACAGGCGGTACTCAATGTGCTTATGGGCAGATACAAGATGATTTCAAAGGAATCTAAGGGCCTTCTCCGTGGTGAATACGGCAAACTTCCCGGCAAGGTAAACGAGGATGTAAGAAAGCTGGCTATCGGTGATGAAGAAGTTATCACAGTAAGACCCGCTGACCTTATTGAACCCGAGCTTGAGAAGTATCGTGAGGAAACAAAAGACTTCGCAAAGAGTGAAGAAGATATCCTCAGCTATGCACTTTTCCCACAGGTTGCAAAGAAGTTCTTTGATGCCCGCGACGCAGCAGCAAATGACGACGGTGTAAGAACAATTAATGTAGTGGATTTGTCTTAATTTTAAAGATACGCAGGGGATGATTTCCCCTGCGACCCCTCATCAAAACGATTTTCCAATAAGTCGCTTGTAGATACTCAAATTAAAAATATTTTCAAACGCTTGGATACGCAAACTTTTTGCGTGCCTGCGCTAAACTGCCGCACCAGCAAAGGAAACTGATTGTGCGGCAGTTTTTTTAATATTTTTAATTTATCGTAAACAATCGTCATTATTGAAAAATAAGTTTTGTCTTAAAAACCCACCTCTTAGGGTGGTGGAGAAACTTTATTTCAGACCTACATAGAGGGTTTTAAAATAAAAAACATATTTAAAGTGCAAGTCAGTTGTCTGTGAGGTTGGGATTTTTTGCAAAAACGGTTGTGTAATCATTTTCCTTTGCCGGCACAACCGTTTAGCGAGAGCACACGGTAAGTCCGTGTATTCGAGCGGTTGCTCTTAAAATCACATAACGAGCAGTTACAAATGACCAAACTTTAAATCGTTTTTTGGGGGTCCAAGGGGCACTCCCCCTTAAAAAGAAATTTTTATATGGACAAATCACACATTTTGAGTTCCTTCGTATAATACAGTATACTTACAAATTAAACAAAGAAAGAGGTACGCACTGAAAAAGTTTTTTAAAAGTAAAAAAATTCATCAGGAGGTGCTAAAAATATGGGATGCTTCGGTGGATGCGGAGGAAATAATTGTCTTTGGATTATAATTCTCCTACTGATTGTTTGCTGTTGCGGATGCGGTGGTACAGGTTCGTCAAACGACTGTATGCCAACTCCTCGCAACACTAACTGCTGCTGCGACTAAGCAGATATTTGACATATTTCCCGAAAGGAGGTGCCTTGTATGTGCTTTGGTGACTGTGGTAACAACAGCTGTATCTGGATTATAGTTTTAATCCTTTTGATTTCTTGCTGCTGCAATAACGGCGGTTCTTCTTGTGGCTGCGGCTGCTAAGAATAAAAATGACAGTTCGGGGAATCCGGACTGTCATTTTAATATGTAGAAGAATTAACGAATAATAATTAATTTTGCAAATTTTACACCAAAAAACAAGCGGATTATTGACTTTGATGCCAAGTTCTGCTATAATTAGTTGATAGCAACTTCTTATGCTGGTATAGCTCAGTTGGTAGAGCAGCTCATTCATAAGTC
>JAZNAJ010000291.1:0-3629 GCA_045586445.1 Clostridia bacterium
GAATGGGCTTTACCGTTATGCAGACATTTATGGATGAATTAAATGTAAAGTCAGTACCGGGCGAGGGTACGGTGGTTACAATGAAAAAACGCATAGGGGGATAAACTGTGCAGGCTAAAAAATTCAACGAAAACTTGTCGGAATTACTTCTGCGGGCAAAATCAGGTGATGAAGCCGCAAAAACGCAAATCGTGGAAGATAATATGGGGCTTGTTCACAGTATAGTCAGAAGATTTGTCGGCAGAGGTCATGAAACAGAAGATTTAATTCAAATAGGCTGTATGGGACTTGTTAAGGCGATTCTTAAATTTGATACAAGTTTTGATGTGAAGTTCTCTACTTATGCTGTACCAATGATAATGGGCGAGATAAAGAGATTTATAAGAGATGATGGGATAATAAAGGTTAGCCGAAGTCTGAAAGAACTTGCGATAAAGGCTCTTGGTATAAGAGAGGCTATGCTTAAAGAAAGCAATACCGAACCAAGCATAAAAGAATTAGCAGAAATATTAGGAGAGAGTGCCGAAGAGGTGGCAATGGCGATAGATGCTGGGATAAGGCCGGAATCGATAAATGCTCCAATAGGTGATGGCGAAGGTGGTGGAAAGAGTATTGCAGACAAAATTGAAAGCGACGAGGATTGCGAGGGAAGTGTTATAAACAGAATTTTGGTTGACCAACTGCTTGAATCATGTAACGAAAGAGAAAAAAAGATAATGATACTTAGGTATTTTAAGCAAAAGACACAAAGCCAAATTGCTGAAGAATTGGGGATTTCACAGGTGCAGGTATCAAGAATTGAAAAGAGGGTTCTTGAAACAATGCGGAAAAAAATACAAGAATAGGAAAATAAAAAAAGGGTTTTTAAATATTTTGTCGAATACTAATTTGGAATTTATGAAAAGTTATATATAACTTATGGAGGATTTCGACTAAAATGGAAGCGTATATGGTTTTTAAAGATATTGCAATTATATTGATTGCGGCAAAAATATTTGGAATTCTTTCGGGAAAACTGAAAGCCCCACAGGTTGTTGGGGAAATTATAGCAGGGCTTATTATTGGCCCTTGTCTTTTAGGCTGGGTTAATCAGACGGATTTTTTGACCAAAATGGCGGAAATTGGTGTGGTTATTATCATGTTTTCTGCAGGACTTGAAACTGACCTCAGGGATTTGGTTAAAACGGGGCCGATCGCATTCTTGATTGCGTGTATGGGCGTTTTGGTGCCACTGCTTGGTGGTGCAGCTCTTTATATGGCGTTTTACGGAGCAAGCCCGTGGATGAGTGAAGGTTTTTACCGTGCAGTATTTATAGGAACGATAATAACGGCAACCTCTGTAAGTATTACCGTGCAGACTCTCAGAGAATTAGGTCATCTTAAAAGTCGTGTCGGCACAACCATAATAAGTGCCGCGATTATTGATGATGTTATAGGGATTATGGTGCTTACTTTTGTTATAGGAATGAAAAATCCCGATGTTAACCCTGCGGGAGTTGCATTTAATACTTTTGCGTTTATGGCATTTGCCTTTATTGGGGGATTTATCATATACAAACTGTTCAAAGCCTTTGATATTCGCTACGAACACACAAGACGAGTTGCGGTCATAGGTCTTGCTTTTTGCTTTGGAATGGCTTACATAGCAGAATCTGTTTTCGGTATTGCTGACATCACAGGAGCGTATGTTGCCGGCATTATTCTTTGCAATATACAAGATTCAAATTATATTGCAAGAAAGATGGATATTAATTCATATATGATATTTGGTCCGGTGTTTTTTGCAAGTATAGGACTCAAAACCAATATTTCATCATTCGATTCATCTATAATACTTTTTGCAATAGCATTTGTTATTGTAGCTCTTGTTACCAAAATTATCGGTTGCGGTCTTGTTTCAAGGATCAGTGGATTTAGCACAAGAGATTCTCTTAAAATAGGTGTGGGTATGATGATTCGTGGCGAGGTTGCTTTGATTGTCGCACAGAAAGGCCTTTCGGCAGGACTATTAGAACCTATCTATTTTACGGCTGTTATCTTGCTTATTATAGTATCTTCGGTAACGGCACCATTACTGCTGAAGTTTTTGTATGCTAAAGATGTAAAAACGGTATAAATAAATATAAAATTAACGGAGGAAACTTTATGAAGAACATTACATTTGATTACAAAAAAGCGTGTGGATTTTTCAATGAAGAGGAATTGACCAATATAGAAAAACAAATAAGCATTGCTCACAGTATGCTTCACGAAAAAACGGGAGCCGGAAATGACTTTTTGGGATGGGTAAATCTTCCGTTGGATTATGACAAAGCGGAATTTGACAGAATTAAAAAGGCTGCAGAAAAGATAAGAAATAATTCGGATGTTTTGATTGTTATAGGAATAGGCGGCTCGTATCTTGGCGCAAAGGCTGCTATTGACTTTCTGCAGGGTCCATTTTATAACTTTAATTCAAAAACACAGGTCTTTTTTGCCGGAAACAGTATAAGCCCCAATTATATAAATGGCTTGTTGGAGGCAATAGACGGGAAGGATGTTTCGGTTAATATTATATCAAAATCCGGAACCACAACCGAGCCTGCAATTGCTTTCAGAATTTTCAAGGAGTATCTTGAGAAAAAGTATGGCAAGGAGGAGGCAAAAAACAGAATTTTTGCTACTACTGACAAGGCAAGAGGGGCTCTTAAAAATCTTGCTGACAGCGAGGGTTATGAAACATTTGTTGTTCCCGATGATGTTGGTGGAAGATTTTCGGTGCTTACTGCGGTTGGGCTTCTTCCGATTGCTGTATGCGGTGCTGATATTGATAAAATAATGGAAGGCGCAGCAGAAGCAGTCAGCCTTTATAATAACGAGAGCCTTAAAAACAATGAGTGCTATCAATATGCGGCAATTCGCAACATTTTGCATCGCAAAGGCAAGAATATCGAGATACTTGCAAACTATGAGCCTGAGCTTCAGTATTTCATCGAATGGTGGAAGCAACTTTACGGTGAGAGCGAAGGCAAGGATAATAAGGGCATCTTCCCTGCGGGCGCAAGTTTTTCAACCGACCTTCATTCAATGGGACAGTATATACAAGATGGATTGCGTAATATTTTTGAAACAGTTCTCTATGTTGAAAATTCAAAAACTGACATAACGATTGGTGAGGATGCTGACAATGTTGATGGATTAAATTTCCTTGCGGGCAAAACTGTTGATTTTGTAAACAAAAAAGCCTTTGAGGGTACACTTCTGGCACATACTGACGGCAGTGTTCCAAACCTTATCATAAAACTCAAAGCACTGGACGAATATACTTTGGGACAGCTTATTTATTTCTTTGAAAAGGCTTGTGCCATAAGTGGCTATGTTTTGGGCGTTAATCCCTTTAACCAGCCGGGCGTGGAAAGCTATAAAAGAAATATGTTTGCCCTTTTAGGAAAGCCCGGATATGAGGGAGAAAGAGAAGAATTAGAAAAAAGATTGAAATAATTAAAAAAAGTATTGTTTATTTTGGAAAACTATGTTATTATATATTTATAAAAAAAATACACTAGGTGTATTTATAAATAGAAAGGCGGTATGCTATATGATTAAAATTCACATTGGCCTCACAGGCAGCGGCAAAACAAAAAAGATTA